>JBDSBN010000280.1:0-3463 GCA_039921585.1 Ginsengibacter sp.
AGGAAGACCTTTCTTCGCGAAATACGATCCGAAAGCCAGATGGATGGATGATCTTGTACCAGCTTTTGGTGACCGTTTTTTCTTTGAAGAAGAATTAACGGAAATGAAGGAATTGGCGGGTATGGAGGTAGAGGAATTTGCGTAAGAAGTTCTGATAACTATTTTAATACGTTTTTATACAATAATAATGGGGGACTCGACTCCCATTATTATTTTTTTACACACGGTATAAGATAGTTCCAATCTGTCCTTGTCAAACATTAAATAAGAAAGCCTTTAGATTATGTGGAAGCCTTTGTAGATACCTTTTTGCTGTGATAGAACCTGGTAAACCGGAGCAATGTTTGTAATATCGGGAACAATAAAAAAATCCAATAAAAATCCTCGCTCACAGCGTTTAGGCTTGGCGATGGGCTGATGTTCAATGAACGTCTCGCCCGAACGTTAGCCGATTGAAAAACTACAGCCGAAGGTAAATACAAAAAGCCGATATTTGTCCGTCTGCTGGAAGTACTGCTGACAGCGAACTACAGCCGATTGTTATTCCTTCAGCCAGCCTATTGCCAAACCTTTTGTTGTAAGCCGTTTCCGGTCAAAATATACTCTTTTATTTCTTGCGAATTATAAAGGATGTACTTTCAATTCAATAAACCACCCGTTCCGAAAGGACTTTTTGTGTCTTTAGAATAGTCACGATAAAAACCAAATGGAACATCGTTCTTTAACTCCTGGGTTGAAGCAGATCCGGAAAATCCATCCTGACAATCAACAGAGAAGCTGAGGGCAATTAACTCTCCTTTATTATCGAACTCAATTTTTTTATAATTCAGAATGATATGTTTCTTTTCTAAATCCGCTTTAATCATAACTAATTCAACGAAGCCGGTCTGCCTGTTAAATACAACTTCAATTTTAGACTTTTCAAGGAATTGATTTTTGTTCAATTTGTTTGTAAAACTACTTGTTGAAAGAAAAAATGTCACTAACAACAAAACTGAAAATAGCTGTTTCATAATTTTTACTTTTTTTATATTAATTAAAACTTGTTTACTTTTTTTTACAAACTACGAATAAATATTTGTTATATGATATTTTGGAAGTCTGTCCAAATGGCTTACAACAAATTATTACCCGTACTTTTTCATTTAACTAGCTCACTTCCTCTTCGCCATCAATTCATCTATCTCCTCCACTTCATACTTCGGACAACCGCCCGCTTTAGTAGCCACGAAAGCGCCAATGCCGGAAGCAAAATCCAATGCTGTCTCAGCAGATTCACCTTTTAAAAGTTGAGAAAGAAATCCGGCCAGAAAAGAATCTCCACTTCCAATCGTATCCTGAACGGTCACTTTATAACCTGGATGTTCATGTATGACACCATGGTCATTTACCATGGCACCATCGCCGCCTTTGGTAACAATGATCTGGTCGATCTTAAAGTGATCCTGAACAAATTTAATCCGGTCTGTCGCATTCCCTTTTTGGTTAAACCAACCCGAGACTAATTCCAGTTCCGCTAAATTCATTTTCAAAAGATCCGTTCTATGCAGGAGAAAGTCTGCCTGATCCCGCTCAAAATGTGGTGGTCGGATATTGATATCCATTACATTCTTTTTCGCTGCTCCGGTCAGGCGGCGCAACGTGTCCCGCGATACCTCATTGCGGGAAGTGAGACTGCCAAACACAAAATAATCAGCAGAGGAAACAATGGCCTCATATTCCGGTTGCCATTCAATAAAATCCCAGGCAGAGGGAAAAACAATATCATAAGTCATTTCGTGATTCGGACCTTCCTTTGCATATACCAGGCCTGTTGGTATTTTCAGGTCCGTTTCATACTTAACGGCCACCCCACTTTCAGCTAACATATTCACCAGGTCTTTTCCATATTGATCATTACCGATTTTGGTTATGAGCGCTATATTCGTATTTAATTTTTGAAGATGGTATGCCACATTCATAGGTGCCCCACCAGGCAATGGGCCGGAAGGTAATATATCCCATAATACTTCACCGAAGCAGACAACTTTATAAGGTGATGAGGATGTTTTCATAACTGGTTTTTAAAGAAAAATCCGGGTAATGTAAATAACCAAAGGTCAAATTCTCCACGGACAGTTCGAATGAATGATGGGATTTAAGATACGAAAAAAATGTTTGGGGGAATGATTTATAAAAAAAGAGAATTCATTCAAAATAAATATTTGTATAGACCTTTAGTATTTTATTCGGTCTTTTTTTAAGTTAAATTCCAACTTTTGATTGAATATTTTTTTATGGATAATTTTGTATATTGTAAAGCTTTCAGCGCATTAGCGTTTTTTAAAATTGAATAAATAATTTTATAGAAAAATAAAGGATCTAAAAAAAAATACAATTGTGGTTACATAGGCAAATTCAGAGTATAATAAAATAACATCCGTAAACAGTGGAACCGGTAGATAATTTTTTCGCTTTTATACTTTTGCAAATAATAGCCAAATAAATTAAAATAATTAAGAAATGAACATACAGGTAATAAGGGACAGTAATGGTGAAGCAACTGGCATTTATATCCCTATTAATGAATGGAAAGAACTCAAAAAGCAGTATCAGGATTTAGAGGATTTAGAATACATAGAACCAACTAAAGTACAATTATTGCAGGAGCTCCGGGAAGCAGTTCAGGAACTTAAATTAATAGAAAAAGGAAAACTAAAAGCTCGTCCAGCAAAAGAACTACTGAATGAGTTATAATATTTATGTCCTCCAACTTTTTGAAAAGCAAGCTAAAAGACTAGCTAAAAAGTATCCTTCGCTTAAAAATGACCTGGGAGTACTATTTGAAAAACTGGGCGATAACCCTGAGCAAGGAACGCCTCTTGGAAAAAACTTTTTCAAAATACGATTAGCCATTTCTTCGAAAGGAAAGGGTAAGGCGGGTGGTGCAAGGGTCATTACCTATGTAAAAGTAACAGCAACAGTGGTGTATCTGACATCTATCTATGATAAGTCAGAAAAAAGCACCATTACAGATAAAGAACTTGAACAGATTTTTAAGTTCTTACCTTAATTTTTCATTATTAAATCAAGTTGCGAATTCACTTTGCAGTTAAACTTGGCACACAAATAAAATTTTGCCGATAGTACCATCCCCTATATTTATGTGTACCAAGGAAACGAAAGTTGCGGCTTCTTTAACAACATCAATAAAGCCTGACGAATATATTTCTTGTAATAACATCCATATATTCTCACCTACCTATCATTGTTGAATTTTCAAATCATGGAATCAATCTGCCCACTCAAAGCCTAATCAGATTGTTTCCTATTCCACCTGTTCCGAAAATAAGCCACCAAAGACAAAATCAACATTCCTGCTGCAGTCATATATATCCAGGCCGGAACGGGCACAGGATCCCCGGCGGCATAAGAATGTAATCCGGAGAGATAATAGTTCACGCCGAAATAAGTAAATATAATC
>JBDSBN010000281.1:0-8243 GCA_039921585.1 Ginsengibacter sp.
CATAAGATAATATTTAATGCGGCCATTTTATTGTCAACTACATCCACTAAATTAGTCCCAGGTTGCATTACCCACTGTGCGCATGCGGAACCCTGTGATACTGCTTTAAAACTATACGAGGGTATAGGATCGCTTCCGGAAAAAGTGATTGTATTTCTATAATCATTGCCATTTTGCAGAAACGTGTTATAAACTATTGTTCCGTTAGCATCCGTCACTCGTGCTATTAGTTGTTGTGCAGTGGCAGGTTTCATTTGTAATTCATAAAATTGTTTTAGCTGATCACTTACCTTTTTAAATTTGACACTGCCAACGGAAACTTCACCAAAATCATAGATGAAGTGCTGAAAACCCAATGGAATATTAGCACCCTGGTGGGGGCTGTCCATTGTTAGTAAAAGCCTTGTATCTGTACTGGCGCTTCCCCTGTTTTTGGTCATCTTAGCCAAACAATACCGGCTTACGAGCCCACCCATGCTAATGCCCATCACCACATTTTGCTCTCTTACGCCTAATCCATTGTTCACTTTACGCAGGTTTATTTCATCTATTACGGCTTCCAGCATTTTTGCATTATCCTGTATGGCATCCATGGTATAATAATCCACAAAAATTAAATCATAACCTGCTTCATCATCCAGTACACCATTAAAATCATAACCTTGCAATTGATCCCATTCTTCGATCAGTTTATTGATATTGTAATTTTCTTTCTGTAGCGATGGTGCTGCATCGTGAATATCATAGCCTTCCACCACTATCAACGGCTTCACAATGGAGTTTTCCAGGGGAGTGCCAAGGCGTTTTTTACTATACCTGACATACACTTTTCCTTTGCTGTATTGCCCCGCAAGTTCTTTTGTGAATAACGGATTAGCCAAATCAATTTCTTCGATTATCTCATAGCGGTTTGCAAAACTGCCCGTTACAGGCACATCTACATACTGACCGCTATAGCAGTAATAAATACTTCCATCAGTACATACCAGTTTAATTGCAAATTTTTTAAAGCCGCTGGAATCCGTATAGATTTTACTAAGCGTACCATGGGCAGGTAGCAGAACGTAGCCAGCCCCATCTAAAAAATTAATGGATACGCTGCTTACCTGCTTGTTCCAGTTGGAATAAAAAAGAGCCGGATTGTATGTAAGGCTGATGGTATTCCCCTTACCGTATGGTAAGGTAGGGCACGCGGCAAATAATAATTTGGTAATATAAGGACTTTGCGTGCGGCCTGCTCTATCAAAAATCTGGTTGTTGCTATAAGTAAATAAGTTTTGTTGGATACCATCTTCTCTCAAACTGTCGTAATGGCTAAGATGGATTATAAGTGGTGTAGAAACTGAAGCAGGCAAAGCCTCTAATTGAGAATTTAAAGCATCTATGGTAGGCAGGGAAAGAGCAGCAGAATTAATTTTGGCCGTAGATAGATCGTTGTAAATTAATTTGAAAATGGTAAGCTCTCTAATGATATTACTATCCGAAAGGATTCCATTATACGGCTTTTTGTCAACGAACTGCGCACCGTACTCATCCAGGTAACCCGTCGGTATTTGCGTTTTATTGATGTACTGAAAAATGTGGTCTAACTGTACCTTTACAGGGTCTGATTGAGCAAATAAGCTGAAAGAAGTGACGATCGTAATGATAACCAATAAAAAATATTTTTTCATTTTGATAATTTTGTTAAAGGGATTATTAAAGTTTAGCATCAAACCTGCCATTGGTAATACGAATAGTATCAGTACAATTATTGCCGAAAATGATACATTCAAATTCCCCCGAGAATATCCCATTCTGTAAATCATACCTGGATACAATTAAATTTCCTTTTCTGTAACAACTATCTGCTGAAGGTATATAGCAAGACATTATCTTAAAAATGCCAAGTGAAACTTCTCCTTTGTTTGAAAATGAGAATATGCCGGTGCTCTTAGAAATACTGCTTCCAAAAAAAATCTGCGATTTTACTCCACTGACAAAATCATAAGAAAATGTTCTTATGTCAATGATACTGTTGGCAGGATCTACAATGGTTCTAAAATTGGGATAAGCACCATCATTACCGTTTGGGATATAGGCTTTTCCATTCACCAAACACACAAAGGTATTCGCACCGGTTTGGGTAATGGGTGGCAGTTTTTCGAGTTCCGTTTTAGCTTTATTTTTTTTGCAACCTGTTCCCATAAATATAGCCAGGCATGCTATCAGGGTGATATGTTTCATTGATTTTGTTTTAAAAATTGAAAGTGAATATGGCAATTACGTTTTTGATTTTCGGGTTTTTCTTAAAAGTACCCATTATTTAAATGCCAACTAATGTAAAACTACCCGATCCTGCAAGATACCCTGAGGGAACTTGACTTTTATTTAGTGTGCCAAATAAATTATCTAAGTATATTCTCAGCGAATCTGTTTGTACATTGGTTAATAAAAAACAAAGCACGACCATAAAGACCAGTAGTATCTTTTTCATGATAGTTAAATTTTAGAGTTTATAATCAAAGCGGCCATTGGTGATTTTTATGGTATCACAATTAATGGCACTATCGTACATAGTGCAATCAAATTCTCCTGAAACAATTCCATTTTGTAAGTCATATTTAGTAATTTTCAAATAACCAAATGAAAAATTCTCAATCGAATGTAAATAATTGCAAGAGGAGAAATCATTACGAAAATCCACGAAAACAAACCCGTTAGGAGTTATTGAATAGTTTCCAATACTCCTTATATCATTTGAGAAAATATTTATTCGCTCAAATTTTTGATTTGAGTATTGATAGACTCTTAAATCAAAATTCCCATTTTGAAATGTTGGATCAACGATAATAAAGAAATTCGGTTTGAATTGAAATCCTTTTGGTGTCCATGCCTTCCCATTTATCAAACACCCAAAAGTGTTCGCACCGGTTTGGGTAATGGGTGGCAATTTTTCCAATTCCGTTTTAGGTTTATTTTTTTTGCAGCCTACTCCAATAAATATAGCGAAGCATGCAATCAAGGAGATATGTTTCATACATTTTGATTTAGAAGTTGAGAGAAATATAGCGGAAATTCTGTTTTCAACTTTTCCAATTCTGTTTTCGTTGGTTTATTTTTTCTACAGCTTGCGCCTATAAACATGGCTAAGCATGTAGTTAAGATTATATATCTCATAAATTTTGGTTTTTGAGGAATCAAAATGTTCGAAAAATAAATGTATCGGCGGTGAATTTCTTCCGGCCAAATCCGTGATATGGAGCGAATACTTTAAAATATTTTGTGGCAATCCAATAATAAGTATGATTTCCTTTTTACGTCTGAAGCGCTTTACATAAGTAATACCAGGAAACCAAAAAGATTTCAGATTGGAAGTTTTCTTAGCCATTACTGGTCTAAAGCAAAAGAAAAATCTCAAATTGATCCTATACTTATGCATATACTTTCCCTTTAGTTTGTGACTTTTGTCTTTTTTCGAAATGCTATCGGTACATTCTCATATGTCTCGTAGCGTCCTGGTCTATGAAGGCCAGATAGAATTTTTGTGGTGCTTTTTAATACCTGCTTATAATAATTTAGGTGTGATCTCGTATTTTATCTTTAAGGTGAGTTGCCTGATTGCAGTTTTTTAGTGTAGAAGTTGATTCATATGCCAACTCAATATAATACAAGATTCTTATATCACAAAGCTTTTTATAAAAAGAGTTTGAAAATTGGCATTCGAATTCCTATTGTTGGTGAGGTTTCCAAAAGAATCGCCGCCCTGTAATTTCGACATAAACCTTTGAACGCGCATGATTAATCCAAAATACTAAAGAGTATCATTCCAAATCTTCCAGCTTTCCTCTGCTTGAATCACAAGCATATTTGCCCCATTTTCAACAACAGTTCCTTTTTCTTCTCCTCTTTTTAAGAAAACAGTTCTGGCAGGATTATATATTAAATCATAGAGATAATGATTTTTGCCAATAAATTCATATGGAATATCCGGAGCCTGATCATTGTGTGGATACATTCCTAAAGGTGTGGTATTAATGATGATATTGTACTCCTGAATCACCTCCCGGGAAATATCTGCATATTTAAGAAATCCGGGAGCAGTAGTCTCCTTTCTGGAAACAATCAAATAGGGAATGCTCAATCTGTTCAGGACAAATTTCACGGCTCCGGCTGCTCCACCATCCCCTAAAATCAATGCTTTTTTATGATGAGGTTTTAATAAGGGTGAAAATGTTTTTTGAAAACCGATCAGGTCTGTGTTATGCCCAATCCATCTTCCATTTTTTATCTGAATACAATTGCACGCATTAATTTGCCTGCATTCATCCGTCATCTCATCCAGGAAAGAAAGAATCTCTGTTTTGTACGGAATGGTGATATTTAATCCGCTTAAGTTTTTATTCTTTTTTAAGTCAGTGATCTCCCTCTGCAAGTCAGTCAGTTCAAAATTTAGATACTCATGACCTTGCAATTGATTTTCAGCAAAAAAATCAGTAAAAAATTTTCTGGAAAAAGAATGGCCCAAAGTTTTGCCAATCAATCCGTACGTTTTCATCGCATGCATTTATATTACAGCGGGAAACCCAGCTAATAAAAAATTATATTATTGCCACGTTAAACAAACTCTTCCTCTATTTTAATTTCAATTATGCCTGCTCCTTATCCAGATACAAACTGAATGTATCTCCTCTTAATCCGATCCGCATTGTTTCCAATGGAATCACTTCTGTAGGAGCAATATTTCCCAGATTGGCATTACAACCAACAAGTTCCATAAAATATAACTGTTGTGCTTTTTGAGGAGCTTCCCAAAGAATTTTCTCTCCTGGGATTTGAGTTAGTATTTCCTGTACCAAACCCTCTCTTACTTCACCGGAACCACGGTAAATACCCACGTTTCCTGCTTCTCTTGCTTCTGCTATCACATAGGTAGATCCCGCCTCTAATTCAGCTCTCATTTGCTGAATCCATTTATAAGGTGTAATAATATGGGCAGCATCTTTACTTCCCACTTCACTCAATACAGTTCCATGTGCGGTTAATTTTTCAATATACCCGCATTTCTCCGTATGTGGAATGGTGATAGAACCATCACTCACTTCCATATGGGTGATATTATAATCTTTACAAAGTGAGATGTAATCTTCAAACTGATTTCTGATTAAAAATGCCTCAAATAAAGTTCCTCCAAAATAAACCGGAATATCATGAGATTGGTACATCTCTATTTTTTGTCTCAGGTTTGGAGTTACAAAAGCAGTTCCGAAACCAAGTTTAATAATATCTATGTAGGGGGAGGAAGCGCTGATCATATTTTTGGCTTCTTCGAAACTTAGGCCTTTGTCCATGACCATTGTTAAACCATTTGTACGTGGCTTAGAAATCCTTTCGGGGATTTGAGAAAGATTAAAATTCATCTATTAATTTTTAAAAGGCTGCAAAGATAGTTTTGATTAATTAATATTCAGGATAAAAATTAAATCTGCTGTAAAATCAGAAGCAGGATCCTAATTTTAAATATTAAATAAAATGCATCATCTACTTTTTCTTATTCTTTGGGGCAGGCTTATTTGCACTGATAAGTTCTGCAATTGCCGGTCTTTGTAATAATGAGGGATCCAATTCAATAAACTGTTTTAATAATGCCGGAGCTTCTTTTATTCCATGATTTAATTGAACCAAACCCTCTTTAGATTTTCCCAAAGCAAAAAGAATTGCTGCTCTGTAATAAGTAAATAAAGGTTTATTGTTCGTATTGTCGGCAGCGTTTATCGCTTGCTCAAGGGCTTCTTCAAAATATTCCGCTTCAAATAAGCATCTGATCAATTCTTTCCAACCCTTAGAATTTCTTGGGCGGGCGTTAATAAACTGCGTAAAATGAATGACTGCATCTTTAATATGATTCATTTCAAGAAAACATTCAGCCAGGGCGAAGTGGTAATCAGGCTGATTTCTATTAATAGTTAACGCGTTATTTAAGTTTTTTATCGCGCTTTCCCAATAACCTTCCTGCATATAGGTACCGGCAATTTTATAATATAAATGACTGTCATCTACATTTAAATGAGCGGCTTTTCTATAATGGAATCTAGCCTGAGCTGGATTTTTTAGTTTCTCATAACAATGACCGATAGCTTCATAAATCACCGCTTCCGGCATGGTTAATTCCAATACTTTTTGCAGCACTTCTATAGCTTCCCGATATTGTCTTAACCTCAAATAGGCATCACCCAGATTCCGGTAAGCATAATCAAACTTCTCATCGATCGCAATGGCAAACAGATAGGAATCAATAGCTTTCTCATAAAGTTTTAAACCCTGAAAAGCTGCCCCCAAGTTAAACCATGCAAGCTGGGTATATGGATGTTCATCAATGATCTCCTGATGTAGTTGAATACTCTCTTCATCTCTGCCTGTGAAATCTGTCCAGAAGCAAATTTTGTATAAAGATTCTTCATTGGTAGGATCTTGCTGCAAAATCATTCGCAAACAATCAAAAACTTTATTGAAATCTTCATAATCATCATATACATCAGCAAGCTCAAAAAGCAGTTCTATTTTTTCTGGACCAATTACTGTCTCAATTGCTTCCTCTAAAATTGCAGCTGCCTTTTCCTGATTATCAAGGGCCAGGTATACATCTGTTTTAAGAATATAAAGATTAATATCAGTGCTATCTAATATTTCGGCCTTTGTCAGGGCTTCCAATGCCTGTTCATAATTTTGCGAGGCAATTAAAATATCCGCTTTTTTTAAAAGCAAAGATGCAGAAAAACTATATTGGTCGATTGCGTAATTAACGGCTTCCAGAGCAAGAGGAAGATGATCATTTTCATCGTAATAATCAATGATACGTTCAAATGACTCTTCTTCAATAAAATTAAACTTCTTCCCGTTTTTGAAATTATCGTACTGCCTCAATAATTCCTTCATTTCTTCCCTTTCCTTTCTATATGGATTTTCTTTCATAAGGATTATTCTTATTTACAAAGTACGGGATTTTTTCAGGATTAAACTATAGCTTTAATTTCCAGTCAAAATAAATATTGGAAATAGCTTTCTTTTTTAAAGAAAAATTCGTAATTTTGTTAATAATTAACTAATTTTGCAAAAATGAATAAATATAGCAGAATATTACCGGTGCTTTTACTTTTTTGCGGAGTGTGTTTTTTAGCCTCTGCAGACAGAGGACGCTTTGTTACCAAGAAAAAAATTACATTAGATTTTAACCCTGCAGATAACTTAAGAAATGCTACAGCATTTAATTTAAAATCAGGGATTTTATATAAGGGAAGTGACATTTTAAAACAGGAAATTGTAGGCAATTCTCTTTTTAGTGATTTAATTGTATCATATAAAAAAGGAAATACAATCTATATATTACCTTATAAACAAAGAATTTCCATTCCGGAATACTCTAAAGACGAAGGATCTAAATTAATCATCCGTTTAAAAAAGTAATATCACATGAGTGAAAAGAATTAAAAACCTGCTGATGCAGGTTTTTTTATTTTATAGATGTTTCTCTTTCCCTAAATCATCCTCCCCATTTATAACACTAAGTTCTCCTATCACCTTCCTGATTATCTATTCCTTTCTTGTTTATCATTTCTATCCTATCTATTCGATCCCAGAGACCGAACATGTACCATACATGTATTGAAGTAATATAGAAGCAGAAAGGTGGAAGTCTGTATGTATCATCCCGGGGAAGGAATATGAAAGTGAAGACTATAAAATTTGTCCTTTAAATAAAAACTCCCGGAGATTGAACCCCGGGAGATGCTCTTTATAGAAAACTTTTTTAAACTGAATTCTGTCTATTATTTTTTGGTTTCTTCATAAGTCATGATCCGATAGCCTGATTTAGGCATCTCAAATTTTGAAGAAGGAACAGATTCATAACTCACTTTAGTCAGAGTAAATTTAAATTTCATTTTGGTCGAAGTCATTTCATATTGAACCGCAAGCCCTGGGAGGGTTTTAAATTGAGGATCGTAATCTTTATTCCCCATTGAAACATCTGTGGTATACCAAACGGTAAAAGTAGTCCCGTTTTTTAATTTTGCAGTTGCTTTTCTACAATTATACCCGGCAATAACACTTGTTTCGCCTGTATTTTCAAATACGATTCCCTCGTATTTTTTATTACTATTCTCCCAATCCTTACTATTTAAAGTAATTAATAACTTTTGCCCGCTATAATCCTTCAATATAAATCCGGATTGCGTTGCTGAATTATATATACTGGATTCACTTCC
>JBDSBN010000282.1:0-5539 GCA_039921585.1 Ginsengibacter sp.
CAAGTTCAACTATTAGGACCCGAGATTGTGCTTGGGAAGCTTTTCGATCAGATTGGGTTCAATCTTATAGAAGATGAATTATTTAGACATTTGGTAATCGCCCGCTTAATCTATCCTGTAAGCAAACTCAAAACTATCGACTACCTTCAAAAATACAAAGGAATAACCCTTCATGTTAATGAGATTTACAGGTATTTAGATAAATTACATGCACAACAAATTTCTCAAGTACAAGAGATTAACTTCTCTCACACCCTTAAACTTTTAGATGGAAAGTTAGCCGTTGTATTTTATGATGTAACTACGCTTTATTTTGAAGCTGCCGATGAGGATGATTTACGCCGATCCGGATTTAGTAAGGATGGTAAACATAGTAATCCACAGATTGTATTAGGGTTGTTGGTAAGCGAAAACGGATACCCTTTGGATTATCAAATTTTTGAAGGAAATAAATTTGAAGGACATACTATGCTTCCTGTGATAGATGCTTTTAAAGAGAAGTACAGGATGCAAAAACTGATTGTGATAGCTGATTCCGGCCTGATGTCAAATAGGAATATTACATCTCTAATTGAGCGGGGATACGATTTTATTATCGGTGGCAGAATCAAGAATGAATCCCAAGAACTTCAGAAACAAATAACCACCCTTCGATTAGATGATAATCAGAGTACTGTAATACAAAAAGACAAATTTTTACGGTTAGTCATTCACTATTCTAAAAGCCGGGCTCATAAAGACGCATTTAATCGCACCAAAGGTATCGATCGCCTAAAGAAACTTGTAACCTCTGGCAAGCTTACTAAAAAGCACATTAATAACCGCGGATACAATAAATATCTAAAATTAGAAGGAGAGGTAAATGTCAAAATTGATGAAGAAAAATATACTGACGACTCCAAATGGGATGGATTGAAAGGATATCTTACAAATACCAGTCTTTCCAAGGAAACAGTGATGGAATATTATCGTCAACTTTGGCAAATTGAGAAAACTTTTAGAATTACGAAAACGGATTTAAAAGTGCGTCCAATTTATCATTATGCCAGACGAAGAATAGAATCTCACATTTGCATAGCATTTGCGGCCTGTAAGATTTAAAAAGAGCTGGAAAGACAACTCAAAATGAAAAACTCCGAAATGAGTGCAGAAAAGGCAATTGACATTCTAAAAACGATATACGGATTGATTATAAAATTGCCACAATCAAAACAAAACAAACTTATGCTCCTGGATAAAACTTCAGAGCAAAAAAATTTATTAAAACTGTTTTCTTAGTTTGGGTGTACTAATGATGAAGTCAGGTGACCTATTTACCAGAATAAACTCTAAAATATCTTATGTCTATTTAATCCTGACGATTTATTTTCAAAATTCTTCGTAAAATAAAAAAGCCATCTCCGTTTATGAAGATGGCTTTTTGATTTAAGTTGTTCTTTATTTTTCGGAAAACTCTGAATTTTCAGATGGTACAGCTTCCTGATCTTCAGATTTCGATTCAGCGGTATCAGACTCAGCGGATGGTGCATCCTCTGGTTCAACAGCCGGTTTTTTCTCTGCAGTTTTAATTACAGGAGTTTTACCCTCCATCATATCCACACTTCTTTCAATAAACGCAGAGAGTTCATTTCCTTTAAGTAATCCTTGAGAAAGTAACGCAAGATCTGTCAGGTTTTTAACCAAACTCAATTGCATATTTGAATTATCCTCTTTCAGAATTTTTTGATAGATCGGATGATTTCCATTAACAGTTAAAGTAACTTCCTCAGGCATGTTTCCGTAAAACGCTCCCATTCCGCCACCACCGCCAGACATTGCCATATCTTTCATGCGACGCATAAATTCAGGGCGGGTAGCAACCACAGGCGCAGACTCTGCCGACAATCCTCTCACCTCTACCGTTGCATGTAATTCAGGTATTTCCACAGAGAATAATCCCTTTAATTTTTCTGTTTCATCTTTGCTTAAGATACTTTCTTCATTCTCATTTTTATCGATCAGATTTTCCACGATATCCGCATCAACTCGCACAAACTGAATATCTGTCCACTTCATTTCCATATTGTTGATGAAAGCAGCATCTACAATCGTTTCCAGTTTCATCACCTTGTACCCCTTCTTTTCAGCACCTTTTATAAAAACACTTTGCTGTACAGGATCGGTGGTATATAACATCACCACTTTACCTTCCTTGTTTTTTTGCAAGGTTTCAGTTTCCATTTTGTATTCTTCCAGGGTATAAAACTTACCACCTTCTGCCGATTCAAACAGATTGAATTTATTCGCTTTTTCAAGGAATTTATCATCTGTGATCATTCCATACTTTACAAACAAACCGAGGCTTTCCCATTTCTCTTCAAATGATTTTCTATCCTGGCGGAACAATTCATCTAATTTATCAGCAACTTTCCTGGTGATATAAGCACCGATTTTTTTCACATTCGGATCTCCCTGAAGGTAGCTTCTGCTTACGTTTAAAGGAATATCCGGACTATCAATTACACCATGTAGAAGCATTAAGAATTCAGGCACAATGTCCTTTACTTCATCTGTAACAAAAACCTGATTACTGTATAATTGTATCTTATCTTTTTGAATTTCAAAACTGGTCTTTACTTTGGGGAAGTAAAGAATACCTGTGAGATTAAATGGATAATCTACATTTAAATGAATCCAGAATAAAGGCGCCTCACCGAATGGATATAGTTATTTATAAAAGCTTTGGTAATCTTCATCTTTTAACTCTGAAGGCTTTTTGGTCCAGGCGGGAGTAGGATTATTTATTTGTTTGTCTTCGAAAAAGATGGGAACTGGTAAAAAACGACAGAACTTTTCCAACATATGGCGAACTCTGTCAGCATCTAAAAATTCTTCACTTTCCTTATTAATATGAAGAACAATATCCGTACCGCGGCCTTCCTTCTCCGTTTCTGTCAGGGTAAATTCAGGACTTCCATCACACTCCCACTTTACGGGCTTTGCATCTTCTTTAAAACTTTTTGTAATTATTTCCACATCATCACTCACCATAAAAGAAGAATAAAAACCCAATCCAAAATGGCCGATGATGCTTGCTTCGTTTTTGCCTTTATACTTTTCTAAAAACTCTTCTGCACCACTAAAGGCTACCTGATTGATATATTTATCAACCTCTTCTCCGGTCATACCCACACCTTTATCCGAAATCGTCAACGTTTTTTTCTCCTTATCGATGATTACATGGATATCTGTATTTCCAATATCTCCTTTTACCTCACCCAGAGAGGAAAGCGTTTTTAATTTCTGAGTAGCATCAACAGCATTACTCACTAACTCACGGATAAAAATCTCATGGTCGCTATAAAGAAATTTCTTAATTATCGGGAAAATATTTTCCGTTTGTACTCTAATACTTCCTTTTTGCATACTATATTTTTTTCCACAAAGGTTCAAAATAGATGCCACCCTAATTCTGCTGACAACATGACAATGTTTCGGATAAAAGTGCTCGAAACCAAAAGTAATTGTGTCTAAATTTCCGACACAGGATCATTTTAATGGAAATAATTTGAGAAAATTTTTCTCTGCCGGCAGGATAAATTTTACGCTGCTTTTTGTATTGGGTTGATCAAGAATGTGTCTAAATCAATCACCTCGCCTTCTTTCATAATACATTTTTGAAAAATCCGAAAGATCAAGATTAGATATCATCTTTACTTTTGGATATCAAACTCCCTTTTTGTAAAAAACAAAATGAAGATCCGGTCTATCTTCAAGATTCAAAGGACTGGAAAATCCTTTTGTGAGATAGAGTATTCGGCAATACCTTCTTCAGATTGCTTTCACCTAAATAAGCATCATGGAAAGATCTTTACCATAAAGTTTTAATGAAAATTGCTCCCCTTGTAGTACATGATCACTCGTCTTTGTAATAAGACGAACTTAATTAAAATATTGTAAGTCACTACTCACGAGAAGATCTGCGACATTTGAATTTTTGAACTATTTAAAAAATGGTTACTAATCCTCCAATCTGAGAACGGCCAAAAATGCCTCCTGAGGCACTTCCACGTTACCAATTTGTTTCATTCTTTTCTTTCCTTCCTTTTGCTTATCCAAAAGCTTTCTCTTTCTACTGATATCACCACCGTAACATTTCGCTGTTACGTCCTTGCGGATCGCGCTGATATTTTCGCGACTGATAATCTTAGCGCCTACGGCAGCCTGAATAGAAATCTGAAATTGCTGGCGGGGAACTAGTTCTTTCAATTTCTCACATAATTTCCGACCAAAATCCTGAGATCTTGCTCTATGAATTAATGAACTTAAGGCATCTACCTTCTCACCATTGAGTAAGATATCCATCTTAATAATATCACTTTCTCTGTAACCAATTGGATGATAATCGAATGATGCGTAACCACGAGTGATACTCTTTAAACGATCATAAAAATCAAAAACAATCTCTGTCAACGGCATCTCAAAGGACAATTCCACACGAGTGGTGGTTAAATATCCCTGATTAATAAGCATCCCACGTTTGCCGATGCAAAGTGTCATGATATTCCCAATATATTCCGGCTTCGTAATAATTTGAGCCTTGATAAAAGGTTCGGTAATTTTTTCTATCCTGCTTGGATCGGGAAGCTGTACAGGATTATTTACTGTTACCTTTTCTCCTTTTGTAGTATAAGCGAAGAAACTTACGTTTGGTACAGTTGTTATCACCGTTTGATTAAACTCCCTCTCCAGTCTTTCCTGGATAATTTCCATATGCAGCATTCCTAAAAATCCGCATCTAAAACCAAAACCAAGAGCCTGCGAAGTTTCCAACTCATAAGTTAGTGAAGCATCATTCAATTGCAATTTTTCCATGCAATCACGCAACTCTTCAAACTCATCCGTATTTACAGGAAATATGCCGGCAAAAACCATTGGTTTTACTTCCTGGAAACCCTTAATTGTTTCTTTCGATGGATTATTTGTTAGTGTAATGGTATCACCAACTTTAACCTCTTTTGCATCTTTAATTCCAGTAATCACATATCCAACATCACCGGATTTCACTTCCTTTTTCGATTCCATTCCAATTTTCAAAATACCAACCTCATCGGCACCATACTCCTTTCCGGTATTGGAAAATTTAATTTTATCTCCCTTCTTCAGTACACCATTAAAAATTCTGAAATAAACGATAATTCCACGGAAACTATTGTAAACGCTATCAAATATCAAAGCTTGAAGCGGCTCATCGTAGTTTCCAACCGGAGCAGGAATTCGCTTGATGATAGCTTCCAGAATTTCTACTATACCCACACCTGTTTTAGCGCTTGCATGTAGAATTTCTTCTTTTTTGCAACCAATTAATTCCACGATTTGATCTTCCACCTCAGCAATCATCGCCCCGTCCATATCTATTTTATTCAATACCGGAATAATTTCCAGATCATTTTCAATGGCCAGATATAAATTTGAAATTGTTTGAGCCTGAATTCCCTGAGTGGCATCTACCAGCAAAAGCGCACCTTCGCATGCTGCCAATGCTCTACTCACTTCATAA
>JBDSBN010000283.1:0-2774 GCA_039921585.1 Ginsengibacter sp.
CCTTCCATCTGCGGTGATCTGCGAGAAGACTTATTTTATTTCTATTTGCAGCCACTACCCTTTCAACCACCCGGTAATACTCATTCGGTTTTTATTCGTTAATAAAACCGAATGCTCCAACTCATTACTTTTAAAGAAAACCACTTTGCCGTTTACCGGGGATATGTGTTGAACTCTATCTTCATGATGAATACATAATTCACCTCCATCCTGCTCTTCCCAATCATCATTGAGGTACATGATCATCGAGAATTTACGACTATCATTATTTTGAAAACGATCCATATGTCGTTTGTAAAATGTTCCGGGCGGATATAATGTATAATGAAATTCATAAGAGGTGATTCCCGTGTAGCAATTCTCATTCAGATACTTGATAAATTGATCCATCAAATCAAAAAAACCATCTTCATGTTCATCCTGATGACTTCGATCCAGCCAATGTATGCTATCACCCCTTACAAGTTTGTCCTGAGCAATGACCGTTTTGTTGCCGGTACCCGCTTCATGAAACTTATTTTGATTGGAAAGAGAGATTAAATTTTCTTTAAGGCGGCGAGCTAATGATTCGTTTAAAAAATCATCAGCAATTCCTACCTTATCGTTAACAAAGCTGTTGATAAGGGTGTTAAATGTTGATTCCAATAAGTAATGAATGAAGTGAGAAATGAAAGAAAGATTGCGAAGATATACGAATCACCTATCTTATTGCACATATTTTTTAAATAAATCTCTCTTTTTTCCATGATATTATTTTGCGGTAACTCATACCGGATCTGAATTTCATTCCTTTAATATCATAAATGAATAGTTGTCAATAAGAAGAAGCATCTGCAATGCTGCATATTAAAATGAAGAATTATTTAACTATTGACAGAGCCGGAAATATCCTGTACTTTTAAGCACCAAAAAGGTGTGTACGAACATCGATTTTTTCAAACCAAATCTAACAATTGATAACATGCTTCGATTTCTTGTAAGGACTTACTGGAAATTATCCGGATGGAAGATTAGTGGAACATTCCCCTATGATCTACCCAAAATGGTGCTTATAGTAGCTCCGCATACAAGCTGGAAAGACATTCTGGTGGGCCTGGCAGTTCGGGACAAATTAAAAATAAACCATGCAAAATTCCTGGGCAAGAAAGAATTATTTGAAGGACCGTTTGGAAAACTTTTTCGAAAACTGGGCGGTATCCCGGTGGATCGTACCGGACAGGTTTCCGGTAAGGAAGGAATCGTCAATCAGGCAGTGCAATTATTCAATGAAAATGAAACTTTTTTACTGGCTCTTGCTCCGGAAGGTACCCGGAAAAAAGTAAAGAAATTAAGAACAGGTTTTTATCATATCGCCAAAAATGCCGGGGTGCCTATCGTCCCGGTTGGTTTCGATTTCGAAAATAAACAAGTCATTTTTGGAAAGCCTTTATATCCCGGTCAGAGTGAGGAAGAGGATTTTAAAAAAATAGCTTCTTTCTATTATACAATCAAAGGTGCCAATCCAAATTTAGGTATGGATCACTTTAAAGTTTAGGTCTGTCTTATTTCTTTATTGGCATTAAAAAATTGCCTTTCCTTTAATAAGTTTTCAATTAATTTAGCACGCTTTCGATGCATGCATTTTTGATCGGTCAATAATTTCAGGAATCTATATTCAGGATCGCTTTTGCAATGCATGACCATCCCACTTCATTATATTAATGGTAAAGGGTAAGAATTTCTGACCAATAGAATGACATCGAAAAAAAAAATTATTAAACCCACTTTGCATGATCAGGCTGCCTGCTTTTTGTCAGCCAAATAAAAAAAACGGAAAGAAGTAAATGAAAAACGATAAGCATATTTTAAGAATAGGAATAGTTGGTTATGGAAACCTGGGTAGAGGTGCAGAGTTGGCTATAAAGCAACATGCGGATATGGAGCTGGTGGGAATTTTTTCCCGGAGAGCACCCTCACAAATAACCGCCGGATCCAATGTATTTTCCATTTCGGAAATAGAAGATTTTACAGATAAAATTGATGTGATGATTCTTTGTGGCGGATCAGCAAAAGATCTGCCCGAACAGGTCATTGAAGTTTCAAAATTATTCAATACGGTTGATAGCTTTGACACCCACGCAAAAATCCCTGCCTATTTTCAGCAGGTAGATGAAAATGCCCGGGCAAACAACAAACTAAGTCTGATCTCCACGGGATGGGATCCCGGATTGTTTTCTATGATGCGCTTACTAGGCGAGAGTGTTTTGCCTCAGGGAGAAAGCTATACTTTTTGGGGAAAAGGATTAAGTCAGGGACATTCCGATGCAGTTCGGCGCGTGGCCGGCGTAAAAGATGCTGTTCAATACACTTTACCGGTTGATAGTGCCATTGAAAAAGTGAGAGCAGGAGAAAACCCAACCTTTTCTACGGCAGAAAAACATCAAAGAGTTTGTTATGTAGTAGCTCAAGACAATGCGGATAAATCCGAAATAGAAAAAGCGATTCAAACGATGCCGCATTATTTTGCAGATTATGATACGACTGTTCACTTTATTTCTGCAGAGGAATTATCGGCCAACCATTCAGGTATGCCGCATGGTGGCATTGTATTTCGATCAGGCATCACTGGTGCAGAAACCAAACAAAATATCGAGTTTAGTTTACAATTGGAAAGCAATCCGGAATTTACCGCGAGTGTCCTTGTAACCTATGCGCGGGCTGTGGGCAAAATGGCCCGGGAAGGTCAGACAGGAGCCCGTACCGTATTTGATATTCCATTAGGTTATCTTTCACCA
>JBDSBN010000284.1:0-6511 GCA_039921585.1 Ginsengibacter sp.
CAGATGGAAGACACGCAGATTCCCGCAGATAGAAGGCACCAAACTTTTCATTTCACCACTAATAAATAAGACTAAAAAATCTGCGAAAATCTGCGTATAAAATCCGCGCCAATCTGCGAGAAATAAAATAAGATTTCTCGCAGATTTTCTCAGATGGAAGACACGCAGATTCCCGCAGATAGAAGGCACCAAACTTTTCATTTCTCCACTAATAAATAAGACTAAAAAATCTGCGAAAATCTGCGTTAAAATCCGCGCCAATCTGCGAGAAATAAATGGTCATCTCTCGCAGATTTCTGCAAATCTTTTTTTTTGACCACACTACCAAAAAAAGGAGCAACTAAAAATTACTTTTAATTGCTCCTTTAATATATAAAATTTTAGGCCTTTTGCATTTCATTTTTATTTCTGAAATGAATACCCGAAAACTCCTTCGTTTTGTTTATTTCAATTGCTTCATTAATTTTTCATTCAACAAAACATAGCTATCATTCTTTGCTTCTTTGGCTAACTGAAGTGCTTCTTTGGAGGTGGCTAGAGCCGCTTTTTTATCGCCCATTTCTTTTTGTATTACTGCTTTATAATACACCATATAAAACGGAGGTGCTGGTTGCTGAGAAATAGCCCCATCAACCATTTCCAAAGCCTTTGTATAATTCTTATCTAAGTCTGCATAAAACTGAGCCGCCTGCCAATATGGTTTTTTATCTGATTTTAGAGCTTCTTCAATTTGTGCCCGCACTCTATCTTTAATATTTGTAGTGATCGGAATTTGCATTGCAAAATCATCCCACCTCATATTTAGATTACAGCTTTCATGAGTCAGATCAGAAAACTGCATGGTGAAAGTTTCAACCTTTACCGGGTTTTTATTCACCTTTACTTTTTGACGAAATACATCTTCGGATTCTTTGTATCCAGCTGTGCCGGCATTGTTGGCACCTTTGTTCAGAATAAATGTCCATTCTCCATTCTTTTGAGGAATGGTATAAATCGCATAGGAACCGGGTGCAACTTTGTGCCCGAATACCTCAACATCATCATTAAAAGTAATTTTTGTGGCAGCGTTTGCGCCGGTCCTCCACAATACATTCCATTGTTCCAGATCGCCCATAATAGTCCGGCCTTTTAGACTCGGTCTGGAATAGGTTAGTTCTATGCTGGCCATTCCAAAATCTTGTTTAATTGTTTGAGCAGGAGAGGGAGCCGGCATTTTAACCTGGGCTGAGGAAAGGGAGACGATACTCAAAGTGAGTAAACTTAAAATCATTTTTTTCATAATAGTTGTTGTTTAAAAAGTTTTATAACCTGAACATGAAAAATAAAAAACAGTTAATCAAAAAGTACTTTTACTGTTTGATAGAGAAGCCGGTTTTGCATATACTGAGTTTGCATATTTTGTTTATCCGCGTATCCCTCCAAACCGAAAAGTCCTGCTGCGTTTCCTTTGTTGATCGCTATCTCAAGGTAATTCGCAGAATTAAAGATAGCTACTTTTTCGCTTTCATTTACATCTGCATATGTCTCACTGATTTTATCAATGACCTCATCTCGTTTGAAAACAATTTTAAAGCTTCGGCCTCTTCGTTGCTCTTCAAATTCTTCTTTGGTGATGTTAACAATCACATTTTCAAAATTGTCTATAAAGATAATTTGACCTTCTATAAACTTTGCACCGAGCAAGGGTCGGAAGGGGTTTTTTACTTCAATTGAAACGGAGTCATCACCTACTTCTTCGATCCTTTTTCCATTAAGAATTTGTTCATAAGCCATTCCAAATAGTTTTGTGCAATTTAGAGTGTTTTTCTGCTCAGAAGACTTTATAGGCAGTGCTACTACCTTTTGAGGAGTTTCCTCCAGAATCATGGTAATTAAACCGTTATCTGCACAACCAATATATTGTCCATTGTGCTCGATAAAAAGTAAGTGATTCTGTTTTTTATCAAACAGATTTACAAGTATGATATGAAAAGTGTTTGGAGGGAAATTATTTATCGCGTTACGGCATATGTAAGACGCCTGTGGGTAATTAAACGGAGTGACTTCATGCGTGATATCAATGATCCGAAAGCTCTCATTAATTTGCAGTAATTTCCCCTTTACCGCTCCGGTTAAATAATCCTGACGCCCAATATCTGAAGTGAGTGTAATTAAAGCCATTGATGTGAAATCGATGAATGCGTGTAAAAATCTGCTTTCTTAAAAGTACCAACTAAAGTGCACAAAATTACTAAACATCCATCTTTACTTTATTTTTTTAATTTACCGTCTTTAAAAAAGAATTTATACGTGAGTTTATCAGCGAGTGCCGGAAAGAATTTATTCAGGAAAACTGTTTGTTTCCCGGTTGAGGTTAAAACGAGTGTGCGCTTTCTTTTTTCAATCGCTTTGATGATATGGTGGGCACATTCTTCTGAAGTCATTAATTTGCTTTCTTCCAATGGAGATTCTCCCTGGGCTTTCGCTTCATGATTTAAATCCGCATTCCGGATATTTGATTTAGTAAATCCCGGACATACCCACATCACATTTACGCCTGTATGCAGCAGTTCCGTTCGTAGAGCTTCCAGCCAGCCATTTAAGGCAAACTTGCTGGCACTGTATCCACTTCTTCCCGGTAATACGCGATAGCCTGCGATGGAAGAAACACCTACGACGCTTCCTTTATTTGCTAAAATAGATTCCAAACCATATTTGGTGCAATAAACCGTGCCCCAAAAATTGATATCCATTACTTTCTTTAAAGTCGCCAGATCTGTATCTCTAAAAAGCGCCCGCATAGAAATTCCTGCGTTATTAATCAGGATGTCGATTTTGCCAAACTTTTCAATTGCCGCTTGAATAAACTTCTGACAATCTTCCTCCTTACTGACATCAGCCATGTAGGTAAATAATGGTTTCTCCAAATGCTGCGCAGCTAAAATATCCAGCTTTTCCTGTGTGCGGGAGCAAGTGCCCACTTTCGCTCCTTTGTTTAAAAATTCTTCTACTAAAGCTTTCCCGATACCATCCGTACCTCCCGAAATAACCACAACTTTATCTATAAACATCTCCATATTAATTTCCGCAAAAATAAGGTGGAAGCAGCGCTTTAAAAAATTCATAATTTGGCCTGAAAGGAGAATAAATGATGCGTTAAATTTGTCCTTTTCGATTCGAAGAAAAGTGTATTAGAAATAAATAAATTTAAAGAATTTTTATTTTTTATTTTTGTTCTGTAAGCTACATCAATCCATGCTTTGGTGGAAATCATCTTACAGTAAAAATGATTTTTTAAAAAAATTTTTCTATAAAAGTTTGGTTCGAAACATTTTTCTCTTATTTTTGCACTCCTTTAAAAAACATACCACGGTACGTTTCTAAAGATTCGGTAGCTCAGTTGGTAGAGCAATACACTTTTAATGTATGGGTCCTGGGTTCGAGTCCCAGCCGGATCACAAAACCTCACTTCACGGTGAGGTTTTTTTGTGCCCACTACGTAAAAACGAGCTTCAGTGGGTGCAATAAATTACATTGTCTATACGCTATCGACACCCATTCCAAAACCCACGACACCCATTTTTTATTTTCGTACCAAAATCGACACCCATTTACCTATATCTGCTATTCAAATCTAATTCAAATACAAAAAGGCAAATCAAATCTCACAATCAATATTGCAATCATCTTTTGAAATCAAACCAGATTAACCAGATTTTTTTAAGAAATGCTTGAGACGGATCATAACATTTTTAAAAGAAGAAAATCTGAGATGCTTCTTTTTTTATTCACTTATATTACTGTTTCCTCTGAAAAAGGCTTTGCCATTTATACATGCTTTGCCGTAGAATGATCATCGTTCATGCCTTGTAGTTCATTATTACTAAAGAGTAATTGCCCTGCTAATTATCACAGAATATAAATATTTATCAGAAGAAAAAATTATTATTAAACTGCAAAATTATAATACCTTGTAGGATGAAATGGATGTATATTCTGCAGATATAAATAATGTATACACTGGTAAAAAAGGTAGCCCATACTCGTGGCCGGATTTGAATATCATCTCGTAGGTATGACAATAAATTTCAGAAATCCTTCCTTGAAAACAGATCGTTCACTCATGCAAATAGAGGTGACAAAAAAACTCCTCTACATCCGTGGCAGATAGGCCTTCTGATACAGTTTAACTTCGTTTTTCAGGATACAATCTTGGATTCTCCCTGGATGCGATGATGGAATGTGGCAAATTTCAACAATTGCTAAATCTGAAAATCCTCATTTTATTTATCATTATGAAATTTAAAAACCTAAGGTATGGAAAAACAGAAGCCAATTGCTATAATAGGCGCAGGCATCGCCGGATTAACTGCAGCAAATTATTTAAAAGAAAAAAATGTTTCATTCATCCTTTTTGAAGCTGGAAATAAAATTGCCGGTCTCGCTTCGAGCTTTAAAGACAAGGATGGTTTTAGTCATGATTTTGGGGCTCATTTTGTTACCAACCGCTTGGTAGATGCAATTGGAGTAAGCGCCGATTGTCGGGTTGTAAAACATTACGGAGAGGCTGTCTGGTTAAAGGGGAAAAGTTACAATTATCCTTTTGGATTAATTCAAATCCCACGCATGTCCTTCAGTTTTTTTACAACGAAAATCAATTCATTTTTCAGAAATAAAAAACCGGATTCTGCAGCCGAATGGTTCACTCTTCACTTTGGAACTTCAATAGCAGAAGAGGTGGCTTTGCCTTTGCTGGAGGCCTGGTCAGGAGCTCCGGCAGATAAGCTTTCTCCAGCAGTAGGAGAGAGTCTCCCGGGAAGTATTTTCAATATACTATATTTAAAATTAGCCAGTGTTGTTACCAGACGGGCGGTCTCCTGTGGATATAATCGGGAAAAGCCCGAAAAGCCCTCGGTCTGGCATGTTTACCCAAATGGAGGAATCTCTACCCTTTGCACCAAACTTGCTGAGGGCCTGAATGGCTCCATTAAACTGCAATCTCCCGTAGAAGAGATTATTGTAGAAAATGAAAAAATAAAAGCAGTACGGGTCAAAGGAGAAATCCATGAAGTCTCGGCTGTGATAAGCACGGCGCCCGCTAATATTCTTGCCAAACTGGTTAAAGGAACAACTGCTTTAGAAGGGGCTTCCCATTTTCGTTTCCGTCCAATGATTTTTGTCAATATGCGCTTTAAAGGCAGTAAGCTTTTACCGGATACGGTTTTGTGGTTTCCGGAAAAGAAATTTCCATTTTTTCGTCTGACAGAAGTAACGCGTTCTATGCCCTGGTTAGCACCTGAAGGGAAATCGATTATTACTGTGGATATAGGTTGCCAAAAGAATGACGAGTTCTGGTCGATGGAGGATGAGAAATTGACGCAGCTTTGTCTTGATCATCTGGAGGAGGTGATTCCAAATGTGCGGGAGAAATTTTTAGGCAGCGATGTTCTGCGTACTCCCATTGCATACCCAATCTTTCTAAATGAATATGAACAAGAGAGGCAGGATTTTGAGGCGTCTACAAAGGTTGAAAATCTAATAAGTATCGGACGTAACGGGGAATTTGCCCATCGGTTCATGGAAGATATTTATTGGCGTACCAGGAAAAAGGTAGAGACGCTTATTAATCATTCATAATAATTGCTAAAACTATAAAATGGCAAATCAACAAAGCAAACAAATTGATTTAATAAATGTTAGTTGTTGTGTCTGCGAATCCGAAGATGCCCAAATTGTCGGTCAGGGTAAAGATTATGAATACAAAACAAGTGAAGATATTTTTGTAGCAATGAAGTGCAATTCATGCGGATTAGTTTATTTAAATCCGCGTCCAAAGGTTTCAGAATTTAAAAGAATTTATCCTTCGACTTATCACGCTTTTAATTTTTCTGAAAAAGAATATGGTATTGTTCATAAAATCAGGTCACGGCTAGAGGCGCAGCGATTACTAAAAAGCTTTAATGGATTAGCAAAAAATGCCCGCATTCTTGATGTAGGATGTGGCGATGGATTTCATTTAAAATTATTACGTGATTATGGAAAAAAATCATGGGAGTTAGAAGGTGTTGATTTGGATGAGCGGGCTGTAGCAAATGCGAAAAATTCCGGCCTGACAGTTTACCAGGGAAGCGTAGAGACGATCGACTTGCCTGAAAATAGTTATGATGGTGCCTATATCATTCAAACAATTGAGCACGTTGAAAGTCCGGATAAAGTTTTGCTCGGAATCAACAGACTTTTAAAACCAGGTGGAATATTACTGATTGTGACAGATAACACGGATTCCCTTGATTTTGGCTATTTTAAAAAACAATATTGGGGCGGCTATCATTTTCCCCGCCATTGGAATTTGTTTAATAAAAAATCAATAGCCAAACTTGCAGTCAAAACAAATTTTGAAATTGATGTCCTGGAAACACTAGTTAGCCCGGTGAACTGGACATATACCATTCATAACTGGCTTGTGGGCATACAGGCGCCTAATTGGTTAATAAATCGCTTTACTCTTAAGTCGACAATTTCATTGTCTGTT
>JBDSBN010000285.1:0-3063 GCA_039921585.1 Ginsengibacter sp.
GGTAAAATTTGTTCTCAAATATAGTATTATAGACTGCAGTTTTTTTTGGCGAAAGACACACTTTTTAGGACACTACCATTTATAGCAAAAAAATAGCCGCCCTCTCGGGCAGCTATTGGTGGTTTTAATCAAGTAGTCTTTTTATTTAGATATTTTCTGTGTCATTCTTTCCGTTGCTGAAATAAACTGAATGAAATAACTTCCGGATGGCAAATTAGATAAATCATCTAATTTAAGATTGTTGTTCCCTTTAACAACCTGTAGCTTTTTAGTCACAACTTCTTTACCCTGAACGTTTAGAATTCTTGCAGTGATTATCTCATCTTTGCTCCATTCAAGGTTCACGTTTACATAACTTGTAAATGGATTGGGAGAAACACTCGCTATCTGATTTTGCTTAGCAATTTTGACAACAATAATGTTAGAGAAATTTGATCTGCCATCTATATCTACCTGGCGCAATCTGTAATAAATGACATTTCCAACATTTGCAACATCATCTGTGATTGAATAGGAATGCGCTAAAGATGTTGTTCCATGTCCGGAAACTTTTGCAACTTTAGTAAACATTTTCCCATCGGTACTTCTTTCCACTATAAAATGACTGTTGTTAATTTCCATTGAGGTACTCCAATCAATTTGGGCCTTAGTAGTTGATATCAAATTTGCTGTAAACTTCATGAGGCTCACCGGTAGTGGAGCAGCTTCCGGACTTAAGCTTGCTGTTGCATCATTCATAAAAATCTCTGCTGCATCTGATTGTGATAGCACTCTCGCAATGTTCAGAATTGAAGGAACGACATTTCCTACAGGAGGTGTTTTTACAAGAACCTGGAACTGCACTTCATAAGATTCTCCCTCAGCAATGACACCACCGCTTGTCGCGCTTGCTCCTTGTCCTAATCTGAATTTAATAGTTTTAATTGCGCCGTTTGAAATATAATCTGCAATATCATCCCCAACTGCATCCGTTTTAAATCCTGGAGTAACTCCAGGCGCATGTATCACTTTCATTGTATTAGGGATATATGTCACTGTAGAAGGTAAAGTATCAATCAGTATAATATTGTTGGCATTACCTACACCAACGTTTCTGCCTGACAAAGTATATGTCAATACTTCACCGGCTTCTGCCTGATTATTCCCACTTGCATCTTGCACCATTTTCTTAATTGTCAGGCTAGGATCCTTCATTTTTATAGAAAAAGTAAACAGACCCGGATAATACTGATCAGCCTCCGTCCCAAATACCAGAGAAACGGTATGATCATTTGGCTTGATACCATATCCTGTTCCTACATCAAACATATCAATATCCAAACCCATATTATTTGTATAATTTGGATTTTTTGTTGTTACATGAACGCCATTATTTGTAATAGTCCCATTCCATGGATTGTTTTCAGCATTCGTTGCATTAGATAATAGTATTCCATTAATTTTCAAGAAATCTCCCGTCAGATTGGCGTCACCTTCCCATGCCATAACACCCATTTTTGCATCTCCGGGAGACATCGTTCCCGAAGGAACATTCAAACCTGTAAGTGTGACAGATGTTGTATGTGCAGATCCACCACTATAAACCATTTGAAATCCATCATAAACCCGAATACTGTTATACTGATCTAAAGGACTTTCATAAACTACTACGATTGTCCAACCGCCGTGGTTACCTCCATCGCCTATAGACCCTGTACTTAAAGGAACATTCCCAACCGTATATGTTCCGCCTCCGTTTTGATTCAAAAAAGCTGTAATATCCGCATAGGCCTGATATTGAGTAAATCCTGAAGAAATAACTGATTGGTCAATTCCTAAAGCTTTGATATCTGTATACGCATTTACAATTCCCTTTCTGATTTTAACTGTTCTATTTGCCTCTTGCGACAAATTAAAATCAGAATTTTTAATTCTACCACCCCAATAGAGCCTGGCAAACTTTACAGTAGCACCAACAGGCATAATCAAATTAGAAGAGGATGAGTTTCTGGTACCGGCACCGGGTCCTATATTACCATCAAAATCGACGTTCACCATATTTTCGTTATCATTCCCATAGGAACTATTTCCATTTGCCTTATTACCATTCATCTTTATCGTATCTATATAGGTATTTTTACCTTTAGTTGATTCGATATGCAAAAGAGTATTCCCAAACATAGTGGAACCTCCTTTTAAATTTTCCGAATAAATAAGACTGTACCCTCTTTGAGCATTTGCATGAAAAGCAACAAGTGATAAAAGAAGGAAAAAGAAGCTGATTTGAAAAAGCTGATTATATAGTCTTTTTCTTGAAGTAGAGAAGTTCATGTTAATTCTTTATGTGGTTAAATAATGATAAATTTTTGGGATTATCACATTTGGATCGATAAATAAGCATGGCTTCTCCGAGGATCAAGGATTGATATAAATAGATGGAAACCTATTAAAAATAAGATGGAATTGGAATGACTTTTAACTACTACAAAAACAATAGTCAATGAATCAATAAGTCTTTCGGGAAGATATCAGTTGTTTGGTGGATAAGTTCTTGTGGTACTTTTCTAAGGAGGTTGAACAGCAAAACTAATAAACATTTCCAAATAACAAAACCTTTTGCATAAATTTTTTTTAAATATTAAATATAATGACTTAAAAAATGCAGACTTTAAATAGAGTAATAATCAGCATCTTAGAAAAAAACAATCTCCTATTATTTAAAATACTGGCAAAACAAAAACATCAGGATTTTAAATTAAATAATTGCTGAGAAGCTTTTTTAGCAGGAAACCATGAAGCGACAAAAGCTATGGTAGCAGAGGTAAACACCACTAAAACAAAATCACTAAAAAGTAGTTTGACCGGGAAATAATCTATCAAAAAAGAGTTCCCTTCTAACTTGATAAAATGGAATTTCAATTGCAGAAATGCGATGATTAAGGCCATCAGAATTCCAACACTTGCTCCTGCGATTGCGAGTAATAATCCTTCACTTAAAAATATCTTTTTTATCAAACCTTTATGATATCCTAACGCCTGAAGAACACTAATATCCTTCCTTTTTTCAAGAACAAGCATCGTTAG
>JBDSBN010000286.1:0-5523 GCA_039921585.1 Ginsengibacter sp.
ACGGTAAGAGCAGATAGTAAAGAAACCGGTGTGCAGCCCGCTTTCAATACCATTGCAGAAATTAAAGGAACAGAAAAACCCGAAGAATATATCATTCTGTCTGCGCATTTCGACTCATGGGATGGCGGAACAGGAGCAACGGATAATGGCACAGGAACCATTGTCATGATGGAGGCCATGAGACTTCTAAAGAAATATTACCCAAATCCTAAAAGAACAATTCTGGTGGGGCTATGGGGAAGTGAAGAACAAGGTTTAAACGGCTCCAGAGCATTTGTAGAAGACAATCCAAAGATTGTGAAGAACCTTCAGGCATCTTTCAATCAGGATAATGGGACGGGAAGAGTTACGAATATTGCCGGTCAGGGTTTTTTACATTCCTATGAATATATCAATAAGTGGTTATCGTCCGTTCCTGCAGATATTCGTAAAGGAATTGAAACCAGCTTCCCAGGTTTCCCGGGAGCTGGGGGAAGTGATTTCGCCTCTTTTGTTGCAGCAGGTGCACCTGCCTTTTCACTGAGTTCTTTAAGTTGGAGTTATGGCAATTATACCTGGCATACAAACCTGGACACCTACGACAAAATTGTATTTGATGATGTAAGAAATAATGCGATCCTGACTGCAATTATGGCCTATGCTGCAAGTGAAGATCCGGAGAGAAGTTCCAATCAAAAATCTATATTACCAATCAATCCAAGAACAGGAAAACAAGCCAACTGGCCTGAACCAAAATCACCTACTAGAAAAGGTGGATTGGATTAAGCTTTTGCGGTTGAATGAAAATTTTGAATTCAAATCCTAAGCTTTTAAAAAAGATATTAAATACGAATAAAGCGCCATTATCTCTTCCGATAATGGCGCTTTATTATTAGTTTATTCTTGTTCAGAAGAATTCACCTAAGAAATATCAATAATATGGTTTAGTTTTTGATTTCGAATTCCAATATGGTTAAAACAATTCTGAAATTGAATTATTTATTTTTTGACAACAAAAATCATTATTTCCGAAACTAAAATGGAATATAAATCCTCATCACTCTTCGTCAGTGAATCTACTATTCCCGGAGCGGGAAAAGGTCTTTTTACAAACGAGCCAATAAAAAAAGGAACCCGTATTATTGAATACAAGGGTAGAATCCGTACGTGGGATGAAGTAAAAAATGCAGACGTTTTTAACGGGTACATATTTTACATTAACCAAAATCACGTAATTGACGCAAAAACGTATGTCAAATCTTATGGCCGATATGCCAATGATGCGGAAGGTTTGCAAAGAGTAAAAGGATTTTCCAATAATTCCGAATACCAAAAAGATGGAAAAAAAGTGTTTATTCATGCCACCAGAAATATACCTGCAGGGGCAGAAATATTAGTGGGTTATGGAAAAGACTATTGGGAGACCGTAAAAGAAAACATGAAATTGGAGGAGGAGGAAAACCTGTCAGAATAATTCAATAATTATCTGATTAAAAGAAAAGAATATTGATCGGTTTGTTCTAAATATACTTCCTCAAAAACTAAACATTTTCCCCGATTTGTGTACAATTCTCACATATCGGACACCTTAAAAATTATTTGAAAAATCCAGAAACATCTGATGATTTGGATTCGTATGATTTTTTGAGATTTTGAAATCATAACTTCCAATTATTCTAAATCCATTCTTTTTATAAAAAGAAATTGCCCTTTCATTTTCCACCCATACATATAACCAAGCTCCCGATTGACGGTGCTCTTCCATAAAATTTAAATTGAAATTCAAAAGTTCCAATCCAAGTTTTTTGTCATAAACCTTCTTTAATAAGAAGATTCGCTCCAGTTTAGCGATATTTTTTCCGGCATCTTTTCTATATGGAGAATTCAAAATAATTTTTGAATAACCAACCACCTCCTCATTGTAATAAAGTAAATGATAAATATTTCTGGAATCCGCCAGCTCATTCTTTAAAGTTTCTTTATTGTATTTTTCAAAAATATAACTGCTTATTTCTTTTATGGGCGCACTTATACCATGTGATTCTTTAAAAGTATCCCTGGAAATCTGAGACAGGACGGATGAATCATTTTCTGTTGCTCTTATTATCGATATCATTCGTTGTAAAATATAATCAAATTTAAAAAACGATCAATTTCGCCCATACAATTAGCTTATATTTTTTAATTGTGATTTGACTACCTTCGGTCAGAGGGATGAGATTAAATCTATAGACAAGGAGAAACTTCCTGCAAAAACACTTTTGGCATGATAATTTACAACTGATTATCCTAATATTCATACGGGGATTGTACTATTCAATTCTAACTTTATTAACCATAATTCAATCGGATGAAATCTGATTTTTCTGAATCTTCAAAAAACGCATCTGACCAGGCCACAATAAAGATAAACTCCACAGGAATTATTACAGAATGGAGCAATGTTGCAGAAAAATTTTTAGGTTTTTCAGACGTTGAAATCCTTGGACAAAATATTTCCAAAATTATATTTGAGGAATTTATACTCAACAAAATTTCTAATTTCCTGACTGCCTCTGCAGAAAAAATTTTATTTCTTAATACAGTTGCTAAAACAAAATACAATCATACAATATTAGTGAATGTGGAATTGGATAACCATGTACCCAATCAAAAATCCCTTACTGACCATCAGGTAAAACTTAACTTCATCAACGCCCTCAACATTCCGGATGAAAAAGCAATATTTGAAGCAATTGTTAGCTCCTCGGATGATGCAATCATTAGTAAAACCCTGGATGGCATTATCACAAGCTGGAATTCAGCAGCAACCAAAATGTTTGGTTATACAGAACAAGAGGCATTTGGAAAACACATCTCTATTATCATTCCACCCGATCGCCTGGAGGAAGAAACGTTTATAATCAACCAAATTCGGTCAGGCAAAAAAATTGATCATTTTGAAACCGTTCGAATTTCCAGAGATGGAATTGAAAGACTGATAGAATTATCGGTTTCCCCCATAAAAAACAAATATGGGAATATAATCGGAGCTACAAAAGTGGCGAGAGATATCTCTTTTAAAAAGGAAATTGATGAAAGACAAGCAAGACTCGCTGCTATTGTCGATTCCTCAGACGATGCAATAATTAGTAAAACAATCGAAGGTATTATTACCAGTTGGAATCATTCTGCAACAAGAATGTTTGGCTATTTGGAATCAGAGGTTATTGGGAAACATATTTCAATCATTATTCCACCGGAAAGAATTAGTGAAGAAGCAGTAATCATTAATAATATTCGCAATGGAAGAAAAGTAGACCATTTTGAAACAGTGCGTGTCACTAAAGATGGACATTTAATCAATATTTCTCTCACTGTTTCACCAATTAAAAACAGTAAGGGAGTTATCATAGGTGCTTCAAAGACTGCGCGGGATATTTCTCACAGAATCGAAATGGAAAAGCAAAAAGAAATCTATACCAAACGATTACGAGAGTTGAATGATTACAAAGATGAATTTATGATAATGGCCAGTCACGAACTTAAAACCCCGCTCACAGTTATCCTGGCTAATCTACAAATACTGAAAATGAAAATGGCTGAAAATGATCAGGATGGTTTTGTAGATAAAACTTTAAAACAAACTCTAAAATTATCAGGTCTTATCAACAATCTTTTTGAGGTTTCTAAAATTCAATCCGGTAAGCTGGAATTAAATATGGTCGAATTTGATATAACTGACCTGATGCAGGAACTGACAACTAATTTGCAGCAGACGACAAAAATTCATCGTTTAAAATTTACTGCACCATCGAGCATTGTGGTCATGGCCGACCGCGATAAAATTGAACAGGTAATTATCAATTTACTTGGAAATGCATTAAAATACATGACAAATCCAGGCGATATCATTATAATGTGTACAAAAAAAGAAGACAGTGTGCTTATCAGTGTTCAGGATAGTGGGGTTGGCATTCCTGAAAATGATCTTGAAAATATTTTTCTACGGTTTTACAGAGTTAGCGGTCCTGCAAGTTCTTTTTCCGGTTCAGGTATCGGATTGTATATATCATCTGAAATCATCAAATCTCATGGTGGAAAAATCTGGGCAGAAAGCACTTTAAAAAAAGGATCTACATTTTATTTCTCCATTCCAATTCAGCCAGACAGTGTCAAACAGATAGATTAACACAAGGGATGTATTCCTTCTCTACTTTCAATGTATACAAGAAAATTCCAGCAGGTTCTCATTAATTAAATGGACAAAAAAGAAATGTTCCGATATGCTGTCTGAATATACTTTTATTTAGCTCCGGCTTCTAATAGTATATTTTGAATTTCTTTCATAGACCTTTGTTTTGCATGTGCAAGAGGACTTACTCCATCTTTATCCGCAATATTCACATCGCTTCCACCCTTAACGAGCGTTTTTACGATTTCAACCTGAACCTTACTTTTTCCTCCCAGAATAATTGCTTCCAATAAAGCGGTCCATCCGAGATTATTGATATGGTCAATAGGATATCCGGGAGTGTTTACCAAAAGGTCAACCACTTCCAAATGCCTTTTTTCAGCTGCAGGAATCAATGCCGAGCCTCCATATCGATTGAAAACAGTAAAGTCTGCACCGTTTTCAAGACACCATTTAACAATATCCAAATACCCGCTGGCACCTGCATATAAAAATGGACTATTCAACATATTATCCTGCGCGTTTACATCAGCACCTGCATCAATCAGGATCTTTGCAATCTCTTTATCCGCATTATATGTTGCTACCATCAAGGGAGTTCTTCCTGAAGCATCACGCTCCTCCAAATCCGGCTTCATTTTCAAAAGTTCCAAAACCATTTCTTTATTTCCTGAAGAAACGGCTTCATGTAATGTTTGTGTGTTCATACTCTTGTGCATATTTTGAGAGCTTTCGCTTGAATTCCCACAACTTAATAATAAAAAAATACTACCTATTAAAATTCCAAAAACATTAGAAACAATATGCATGACGAATAAATTTTGTTTAGTTCAAAATAAGGATACAATTTTTAAACAGGGAAACCCTTTTACTGAACATTATTTTACTTTTAATTAACCATCCCTTTTTTGAAAACTAAATGAAGATTTCTTTTAGAAAGGAATAAAAAGCAAAATTGTAATTCAGAGAATGTCAGGAAATAAATAAGCTTGACGAAATTCCAAAACATTATTTGAATTGCTCTATGAAAGTAAGGTAGTATTTCTTCTGAAATCGGACTTAATTTATTTTTAAATAGAGATATTTTAAACAAAAACGAAGGATAGAAAACGAATTTTAAATTTCAGAAGACAACTGATTAAATTTATTTTATTCGAATATTAGTTCATGAAACTCAATGCAGTAGCTGTTATCACGAGAATGAAAAAAAGAAAAAAAACAGAAAAGCAAAAAAAGTTTCAAAAGTATTTGGAAGGAATCCAAATCTCCTTATCTTTGCGCTCCCAATTACGGGATACGGATCGGTAGTTCAGTTGGTTAGAATGCCGCCCTGTCACGGCGGAGGTCGCGGGTTCGAGTCCCGTCCGGTC
>JBDSBN010000287.1:0-3713 GCA_039921585.1 Ginsengibacter sp.
GACATTGCATTTGGAGGCTCCGTAGCCGGGGCTGAGGATCGCCTCTTCACTACTTTTGGGGTCGCTTACATTTTCGAATAGCATATAATAAATCGGATGAATAGCACTCCAAATCAAGATCATATTCAGCGGTTTATTTTCAATTCAGAATCCCAAACTTTTGAAGAAAATAAAAACATAAATAGAGAAAAGCGGTTTCATATTTAATATCTTTAATGAACGTTTATTTAACCTAAAATAGTATACAATGGATGAACAACTATTAAACAAACAAAATGAACCAATGCGCTTTCTTGTTTTTTCTGTATCCGTGAGGCAAGATTCACTTAATACCAAATTAGCAAATTTAGCGGCACAGATAATTTCTAAAAATGGCGGAACAGTTGATTTTGCAAACATGGATGAATTTGATTGTCCATCCTATAATCAGGATGTAGAAGATAATAATTCGTTCCCGGAGGGAGCAGAGGAGTTTCGTAAACGCATTTTAGCAAATGATGCCCTCATTATTTCATCACCTGAATATAATGGCTCGATGCCCGGCTTAATTAAAAACTCCATAGATTGGGTTTCAAGATTTCGCCCGCAGCCTTTCAATGAGCGTCATGCTTTGCTTATGTCGGCATCTCCATCCATGGCAGGCGGCAACAAAGCTCTGTGGTCATTAAGAATGCCCTTGGAACATCTCGGAGCAAATGTTTTTCCAAATATGTTTTCACTCGCAATAGCACACAAAGCATTCACTCCGGAAGGAAAAATTGAAGATGAAACGTTAGCTAAAAGATTTGAAGCAAACCTTGTTGCATTCATGAACCTGGTTGAGGCAGCAAAACATTATCCTTGCATTAAAAAAGCCTGGGTGGAATTTTTGGGAGAGAAGACCGATGCAGTCACAGAGCGGGTAGAATAAACAAAGAATATTTATTTGGCAGGTCTTCGTGTAATAGTTGTGGTTCATTCGCTGTGGTATAGAATGATAAAGCTTCTGTATTTGATAGTCAGGTTTGAAGTTTCTGCCAAATAGCCTGTCTCAATAGTCTTCTGATATTTTTAATTAATCCGGATTGTGTTGGTTCAGACACCCAATATGATGTGCAAAACGATGTCTGTATGTGTAAACTACTAAATGTCTAAAGCATCATCGTTCACTTCAAAATTTGATTCAGTAAATGGAAGAAACTACTTTAGAGACGAACAGATTGCTTTTAAAAAGCATTAATCCCAAAAGTGTGCATGACCTTTTCCATTCATTTGATAAAAAAGAAATTATGAACATTCTTGGAATTGATGAGACCGCTTTTAATAATTATGAAGAGATGCATTTGAAAGGCATGGAGACTTTTCAAACCTCATTTTATTATTTCCTGATTATTCGAAAAGATAATCATCATCCTATTGGTGAATGTGGATTTCATTCATGGAATATAAAACATAAAAGAGCGGAGTTGTTTTATAAATTGAATCATGATTCTGATAAAAGAAACGGTTTTATATCTGAGGCTTTGCCAATAATCATAGAATTTGGTTTTAAACAATTAGACTTAAATAGAATGGAAGCTTTTATAGCAGATTACAACGAGCCATCAAAGCGCCTTTTAAGTAAAAATAATTTCGTTAAAGAAGGTACGTTGAAAAGTCACTATTATTTCAATGGGAAATTTGAAGACTCTGATTGCTACTCTTTGATAAGAAAGGAAGGAGATTACTAAATAGTAAGTTAGAGGAGGAGGAGGTTCAGAATTGTTATTAAGTAGTTTCAGTCAAATTGAACGAAGCAGGAGCTACGTTTCCAAGGAACGACGAAGCTCCTGCTTCGTCCTATTGTTTTCATTCATTCAAATTTTTACCATTTAAACACTTACTGGAAAATCATTTTTGAGTCAAATTGAACGAAGCTGGAGCTTCATTTTCCAGGGAATGACGAAGCTCCTGCTTCGTCCTATTGCGTGGATTCATTCGACACTATCCCATTAAATGAAAGCACAACTCCCCTTTATAATCGTCCAATGGTGCCTTTGTTTGTCAATACATTAGTAGTCGCCATTTTTCCTTCTAGAATGGTTTCATTAATTCGTGTGGGTATTGTTCTGCATCTTAGTAAAAGTTGTTGCAGTCGTTTAATTTCTAACTCTATGCTTTTTATGGATATATTTAATTGATCAATTTCTGCTTGAAGTTCTGCGCGCATACTTACAGAAGCTTTACGCATTTCTCCTCTCAGCCGCGCAATGTCTTTTTTTATTGCCGCTATTTTTACAGTTTGAACATTTATGGCAGAAACAAAACTGAGACATGGATCAGGAGCAGATAATGTACCGAAGATTTCCCAATCACCTTCGTTTTTCCATCTTTGTCTAAGGCTTATCGTATAGCCGCGCTTGACTATCTCATCCTGATTGAAGAGCCAAATTTCCGATCCAATATTATCATCTTTGTTTACAAAGGCCCAGGCGTCATTATACCAGGGCTGTTTGTTTCTGATGGCATCTTTTATTTTTCCTTCACTATTTTCTTTGATGTCTTTTATTAATGCAGTAGTAAGTTCTTTCAACTTTTCTTCTGGCTTTTCTACCCCGGCAAAATCAAGCAAACTTATTCCATGAATAAAGTCATTGATACTTTTTCGAATGAAATTATTTAGTGCCTGATGACCTGCTTCCGCTCCGGAATTTGACACATTATCTTCTTCCATAAGTATTACGGCTATACCAATAATTCCAGGAATCGGATGTTTTTTTTTGTTGAAATCTTCCAATATAATAGGTTGTAGCGTTGTTTTCCATTCCCCTAAGGCAGGAGGTATTTTTACTGATTCACCATCTACGACAGAATGTGTGTTTAAATTTTCATGACTTCCGGGACCAAAGAAAAATACTGCATCACCAGTAAGTTTAATCCCATTTTGTTTAATGGTTTCTCCATCTATCTTGAAAAATATTGTCCACAAATACGGTTCAGCGTTTCCAATTCCATCTGCCTCATCGTAGCAAAAAATAGACGAAAGTTTTACTTGTACGGGAAGATTCATAATGTTTATTTATTCGTTATAAAATCTTTTGCAAAGAGGTCTGGTAAAGGATTTTGGCTGTAGGAGAGATCACAGCTTATATCTTCTTAATGCAAGGTGATTTTCAATGATGTAAATTAATTTAGTTCAGAACAATATGATACCGCCACTTTGCAAATGGCCGTATCATTTGTGCAGATGGTTATTTGATTTGAATTATATGCGGATTCATTTACTAACATTGAGGTTTTTGTTTACTTTCATCAGTAAAAAATCCTTAAAAGATGATAAGCTGTAAAAAGGAATCATAACCTCTAGTATTTATTGAAGGATGTCAAATTTATTTAGGACATGATCATTTAATTTTTTTTTAATGATTCCAATAGAACGTGTTTCATAAAATAAATAGTTTTCGTTCAGTGCTCCAATACAAAACAAAAGGCTTTTACGTATATTTATGTAGTGCTTCGGTATAAAACTATCAACTATGAATAGGTTTTTGTTTATACCAATTACCTTGCTATTATCTTACTGTACTTCGAAATATTATGTGGTGCGGCATGCTGAGCGTATAGATAACAGTTCAAACTCAGCTTTATCTTCTGATGGTCTGAAAAGAGCGCAAGATTTAAAAGATACTCTTACTTCCAGGAAAATTGATTTAATATATGTTTCCACTTTCCTCCGGACGCAGCAAACCGCCCAA
>JBDSBN010000288.1:0-6585 GCA_039921585.1 Ginsengibacter sp.
CGGCTATATAAAACGGGGCCAAAATATGCCAAGAATCTTTGCAAATAGTATTCTTTCAAAAAATGCCCAGGAAGCTATTGAGAAAATTAATGCTTCATACAGATTTGAGGAGAAACAAAAAGAAAAAGGAATTAGAATAATAAAAAAGCTTTTTTCAAGTAAGAGCAGGAAGCAATCCAATAATGAAGACGGGGAATCAAGAATAGATTATATCTCCGATCATTTGGGAATTGTAAAGGAAGAAGTTATAAACATAGTTAACCTACTACGGGAAGAAAAGATTTTAGCAGATGCCAAAGATTTAACTGCTTTCATTAAGATGGGAGAAAATATAAATCGGTCATTGAAGATAGTAGAAACCTACGGTCAGATTGAGAATTTTTTACTGCCCCTTTTTGAAGAGGAAGAACAAACTTTTAACATAAAAGAATTAAACGAAAGTGCTGAGGAAAAAGGCTGCAAAGATGTTACCCCTAACAAAATAAAAACAATCATCAATTTTTGGGCAATCAAGAATTGGATTAAAAGACGCAATGAAGATTATTCAAAGAGTCATGTAGTGGTTCTTTGTGTTCAACCGAAAGAATCATTAAATGAAAAGCTGGAAAGGAGACATGAATTAGCTAAGTTTCTGGTTGAATTTCTCTTTGAAAAAAGTATTTCAAGTATTGAGGAAGTTAAAAAAGAAAACGAGGAAGTATTGGTTGAATTTTCCGTACAAGAGTTGAAAGATGAGTTTAAGAAAAAACCTAAACTTTTTGAGATTAAAGTTTCAATTGAAGATATAGAGGATACGTTATTTTACCTTTCAAGAATAGATGCAATCAAGATTGAGGGCGGATTTTTAGTTGTATATAATAGACTTACAATAGATAGACTTGAACAAGACAATAAAATAAGGTATAAAAATGAAGACTATCAAAAGCTAAATAATTTTTATGAAAATAAAGTCCAGCAAATTCATATTGTTGGTGAATATGCCAAAAAAATGATTGGTGATTACAAAGGAGCATTACAATTTGTTGATGATTATTTCCAGTTGAATTACACTTCTTTTCTTAATAAGTATTTTAAAGGTAGCAGACAAAATGAAATCAAAAGAAATGTAACTCCTGCAAAGTTTCGCCAATTGTTTGGCTCCTTATCTCCTACACAATTAGAAATCATCAAGGATAATGAATCAAAACATATTGCAGTTTTAGCGGGTCCCGGGAGTGGAAAAACAAGGGTGTTAGTTCACAAATTAGCTTCACTTCTTTTAATGGAAGATGTAAAGCATGAACAATTGCTTATGGTCACATTTTCCAGAGCAGCAGCAACAGAATTTAAAAAGAGATTGATTTCGCTCATTGGTAACGCAGCACATTACATTGAAATAAAGACATTTCATTCTTACTGCTTTGATTTATTAGGTAGGGTAGGAACGTTGGAAAAGTCAGATGCTATTTTACAGACAACAATTGAAAAAATTAAAAATGGTGAAGTTGAAGCAAACAGGATTACAAAAACTGTTTTAGTGATTGATGAAGGGCAGGACATGAACGCAGAAGAATTTGCTTTGATAAATACTTTGATGGAACAGAATGAGGAAATGAGAGTAATTGCAGTTGGTGACGATGATCAGTGTATTTATGAATTCAGAGGAGCAAGTTCAAAATATCTGGAACAGCTTATGACAGAAAATAAAGCTGTAAAACATGAACTCATAGAAAATTACAGAAGTAAAAACAACCTGGTTGAATTTACAAATGGGTTTGTGAAAAACATCAGTCACCGATTAAAGGAAATACCAATTGTGGCAAAACATACAGATAATGGAAAAATAAAACTGATCCGTTATCAAAGCGAACATCTGATTGTTCCTTTAGTTGAAGACATCTCTTCGGCCAGGCTTGCAGGTACCTCTTGCGTGCTTACTAAAACAAATGATGAAGCCTTGCAGATAACCGGTTTACTTCTAAAAATGGGTATGCAGGCAAAATTGATACAAAGTAATGAAGGATTTAGTTTGCAAAACTTATGCGAAGTTCGTTTCTTGTTGAATGAGATAAATATAGACGATGATGTAAAAATCATTAGCGATGAGGTTTGGGCAAGTGTAAAAAGTGCAGTGAGAAAACAATTTCAGAAAAGCTCAAAGTTGGATGTATGTAATAACCTGATTAAACAGTTTGAAGAGAGTAATTCAAAGACAAAATATAAATCTGATTTATTAGTTTTCGTAAGAGAATCAAAGCTGGAAGATTTCTATAGTGGGAGTGGAGAGACGATTTTTGTTGCCACAATTCATAAAGCAAAAGGAAAGGAATTTGACAATATATTTATTTTACTTGAAAACTTCCATGCCGCAACCGATGAAGCCAGGCGTCAATTATATGTTGCCATGACAAGAGCAAAACACAATCTGACAATTCATTTAAATGGAAATTATCTCGACAATATACCGTCAAGAAATCTGATTCGTATTGACAATGAAGAATCATACCCGCCTCCAACCGAAATAGCCATGCATATATCTTTTAAAGATATCTGGTTGGATTATTTTATAAACAGGCAGAATTTTATTTCGCAATTGACCAGCGGCGACAAATTAATCGTTAAAAATGGAGAATGCACCAATATGAATGGCCAATCTGTGTTGAAATTTTCCAGGCATTTTCTTAGTATCATTGAAACGCAAAAAACAAAAGGGTATCACTTAAGAGAGGCGAAAGTTAATTTTATCGTTTACTGGAAAAAGGAAGATTCTGACCAAGAAATAAAAATTATTTTACCTGAATTAATATTTGAAAAAAGAAACACTTAGGTATTACTTCCTACCTAATCATACTGATGTTCAGAAATTTAATTCCGGTCAGGGTTACATGCAATTTAAAAATGGGAATGTAGTCACTGACTTTGGCCTGATGAATTACAATTCTACAAATAATCAAAAATATTATCTGGGGCTTCTAAATGATAATTTACTAGATGGTATTGATGTAAATGTAAAAATTTTGGCTGCCGTTGTGGATAATCAATATGAAAATATTGTTGAAAACATGCCCTCATATTTTAATACCAGGATAACTGTTATTGAAGATTAAACCATCTCCATGAATAGTTTACTTATATAAAAATTTGTTTAGCGATGTGCGAATAAAAATTTTATTTACCTTTACGATTTCCCTAATAATTGGGGTTCTTGATACTCTAAATATTACCAAAAAATGCTAATTGCAATTTTACTTCCCTTTCTTTCCTTTATTTTACGTGGAAAAGTTTTCCGAGGAATAATCTGCCTGGTTTTACAAATTACTTTAATCGGATGGCTACCAGCCGCAATATGGGCTGCTTTATCCTTAAATAATGAACGAGCAGAAAAACGAAACGAAAAATTAATAAAAGCATTGCAGAAAAACCAATGATAAAGAATGTGGTATCCCCGTCAGTGAATCCGTTTTAAAAATAAGAATCCCGATTGCCATCGGCTAAAACTAAATGGATTAATAAAATCCTGAATAATTAATCTGAGTTTTACTGGTCCTGAATTAGAAAACCAAGTCAGAAAAGATATTTCATTTCTAAAATTCCCATATCACTTTTCCTGCTATCGTAGATATACGTATACCACCGTAAATTCAGTACTTCCAAAATCAGGCAGTCTTCCTCTTGCGCACCCTTACTTACCGGCATATCTTTGTATCAGAAGTTGGTTGATGTTCCATAAACATTAATCCTATCCAATATCCACTGAAAAGAAACCAATTCCATTAATCCCGGAAAAAACCAATAAATCCGATATCAGTCAACTTCTATTTTTTTTGAATCTGATACCTAGGAAGAAATTTTATCCTACTGAAAACACCGGCCGTAAAAAGCCAATCCTTTTATCCAAGGGAAAAACCAAAACCCACAAGTACAATTTTTTAAAAGACTTCTGCAGTTAAATGCGGAAGTTTTTTGCTGAAGGGATAGGTTGCGCCCTGTCTTGCAAATGATACAAAACCATATTATTTATTTAGACTGCGTAAATGTATTTGTATAAACCTAAAGTTTGGTTGCGTAAATAACGTGGGCAACAAGCCGTGAGGGAGCAAAGAAGTATTTTATAATGAGTAAAGAATCAAAATTACATTTCTGATTATAAAAACATTTTATGTATTTTGTTTTGATGAAAATGGGAAAGAAAAAAATCAGCTAAAACCAACACTTTTATGAATACACATGAAAGTAATAACAGTTACCACGATCTTCTAAGTAGGATCTCAGAAATTTATAAAAATGGCCAAAAATCCGCAGCTATTGCAGTAAATAGTAATCTGGTCAATACTTATTGGCATATAGGACAATACATAGTAGAGTTTGAGCAGAAAGGGGAAGAGAGAGCGGAGTACGGCAAGATGCTCATGAATTCTCTTTCAAAGGATTTAACTACTAATTTGGGTAGAGGGTTCAGCAGAAGCAATTTAATTTATATGCGGCTTTTTTACCTTAAATTTTCAATAAGTGAGAAGGCTTCTCACTTATTGAGTCGGTCTCACTATGTTGAGTTATTAAAAATTTCTGACGATCTTGAGCGAAACTTTTATCAACAGCAAGCGATGATCGAAAAGTGGTCAATTCCTGAACTTAAAAGACAAAAAAAATCCTCTCTTTTTTTACGTTTAGCCGCTTCTAAAGATAAAGAAGGTATTTTGCAATTAGCCAGGCAAGACCAAAGGGTTCAGCAACCCATAGATTTAATGAGAGAACCCTACATCCTTGATTTCTTAAAAATTCCGGAGCCTTATCATTTAAGTGAAACGGAATTAGAAAGTAGGATTATTGAACATTTACAGCACTTTCTGCTTGAACTGGGAAAGGATTTGCTTTCATTGGGCGGCAATATAGGATTACGCTTGGTAACAGAAATCATTATGTCGATCTCGTTTTTTACCACCGTATTTTAAAATGTTTTGTTTTGATAGATCTGAAAAAAGAAGAAGCGGGTTATGAAGATGTAGGGCAAATGAACATGTATTTAGGCTATTTTGAAAATGAAGAAAATACTGAAGGGGGATAATCCGCCAGTTGGAATTGTATTGGCAAAAGAGAAAGATGATTTGCTTGTGAAATATGCTATGCATAATATTTCCTCTCAACTCTTTGTAAACAAATACCAATTGTATTTGCCTGACAAAGAAGAATTACAAGCGGTGATTTCAAAAACAATAAAAGAAGAGTGATTTCAAACATCGTTTCATTTAATGTAAGGAATTTTAAATTTATTTCCTCTAAAAACCAGTCTAATATTGATTAACACGTTTCCCTATGCTCACCCAAATCATTATCCGCGTTGACAATGAAAGAATCTATTTCAATCCAACTGTATCGATTTCCTGGTCGCAAACAAATATTCCGAAGGAGCATTTTAAGTTTAAAAAGGAAGTTTATTGGAGAGTAGAATTGATTCAATACATAGAGGAGAATAAGTACTGGGAAATAAAAGTGGTAGATTATTCTATGCCGAATATAGAAACTTTGAAAAATCCAATTTTACAAAAAAGTCTCTTCCCTCTCCGTAATGCAACAATCCCTTCTTGTGGAATCGTCCAATAATCATTGCGGGGTGCGTATTGAATCTGACTGCAAATTCCTGAATACTTTCTATGGTTAATGGTACTGCGTTTAAAACTTCCTTTTCTTCCTCATATGAGAATGTCCATTCAATTGCGAAATCATTGGCTTCCTGTTCCTTTTGCATATCAGCATCTGAATAGTCTATATCTTCCAGAAAAATATCTTTTTTGCCATGCAAGAGAATATGACCTGCTTCGTGAAAAAAGGTAAACCAAAACCGATCATTTTGTTTGTAGCGACCCGTTAATTGGATAAGTGGGTTATCGTCTATCCAACGGGTTGCTCCGCTTAAAGGAGCTTTTTTAATACAAGGCGTATAAACAACCTTTACTCCGCAAGACAAACAAACTTCCTGCAATTGCTCAAAAAAATCATCAGGCTGGGTAGCCATAATTGTTTTTATAGCATTTAATGAATTTTTGAATTTGCTTTCAGTATATGCACCACAATTTAATTCACGAGCTTGTATTTCACCTTGCCTTATCCAGGCGGAAACCGCATGAGGCTCTTTGGTATGTGCCAATGAAATTCTGAAAGCAACTTTTAGTTGTTGGTTGAAAAAATAATCTTCCCAGGCGGCAGGTGAACTAACTCCAAAAAAACTGAATAGTGCCGCAACTTTTTCGGCTGCTTTTGATTGACTGTTTATCCATCCGCATTTAACCATATCGGCGATTGGAAAGCATTTTGCCCATCCCTTTGCCGCTTCAATCGCTAATGCCCTTTTCTCTCTGGCTTTATATTCGTCAAAGCTGTATTGTCTCTTTATCCAAAAACGGGCAGGTATTTTTAATACACTTTCAAAAAGAACAGCCATTTCGGGTGTTATGGAACTTTCGCCCTTAAGAATGGCAATTATGGTTTTTTCGGGTTTTCCTGTACGTATCGCAAATTCTTTTGGCCCCATATTGAGCTCTTCCAGTTTATCTGCCAGAGTTTCGCCGGGATGGAATGCTATGTCTGTATAAAATTCGTTTACAGTTT
>JBDSBN010000289.1:0-21608 GCA_039921585.1 Ginsengibacter sp.
CAAAGAATATCACCTGCAACATCAGATTTCCATCTCCCAAAGCGGTAATTAAATTACTGGGCACAACATCTACCAATGGTTGTAAAGGACCTTGATCGCTGGAGGCACGTGCTTTCTTCTCAGACAGATCCTTGTATTCGCTGCTTGCTTTTTCCAGATTATTCTTTAACTGAATTTTAGCCAGGGTAACAGAATCAGCTTTTGCAATAAAGTTTTTATTGTCTTTGATTTCATGCCCTTCATCATGGGCCCATATTTCATAAGTAAGCCTGTTTTCAAAAGCTTTTTCTGTATTGCTTACTACACCGGGTTTAATTGCATTAACCAAGGTTAACCCTATCGTAACAGCAAGAACTGTCGTGGATAAATACAACAATAAAGTCTTCGCACCCAATTTCCCCAATTTTCGTGGGTCACCAAAACTCGCCACGCCTGTAATAATAGAGAACAGCACCAACGGTACAGCGATAAATTTCAATAAATTAATAAAAATTATACCAAAAGGGTTGATCCAATCATTTGTAAACTTATTCCAACCAAACTGACCCGAAATGAGGGCCCATATGATACCCAATATCATCGCTATCACTATCTTCCAGTGAAGAGGCAATTTTCTCATGCTACAATTATTTAGTATTAAAAACCCATAAATATAAGGTGTTATAGAGACTCCATCAACAACTATTTATAAATGGTATTTCTGAATGGATTAAAAAAAGGATTTGAAGGTTAATCATTTTATTACAACTTCAAATCCTCTCTCAATAAATACGTCGCATTTATTTATTCCCTAAAAGCGATCTCAAATTTATTATGAACTCTTTTTCATCTTTATTCCTACCCCGATATGCAATAGATATTTCTTCTGCAGTTTCTAAAATTCTTTTGATGATTTCGGGTTTAAATTGAGCTTTATTCTGTTTGTAGAAAACCATGAAGGATTCAAACCCATTCTCTGTTTCAACTTCAGAAGACTCATAATCAAAAGAAAATCCAATCAGGTTAGATAAGTCTGTTCCAAACTCGTCAGCAGAATCTTCAAGTGGCTTCCATTTCGATTTGATTAATGTTTGCAATGCTTCCTTTTCGGCACCCTGAACCTTGCCATCAGCGGATGCTAAATGATAAAAAAGCTTTCCTAATTCAGTATATAATTCTTCGTAAAACATTTGAACAATTGGTTTTATGAATTAGTTAATAAAGAAAGCAGGCAAGTGGTCCGTATTAACTTATTTTGTTTCTCCCTTACTTGCTGGAATGGCTAACAAAGGAATAGAAGTATGATAACTCATTCTCTTTGTTTTGCTGGGATTAAATAGTCTACTTAAAAAGGTACCCTGATAAGTTACCATCACAAGAATATCAACATTATTTTCTTTTATAAAAGTCTGCAATGTTTCCTCAAATTTCTCTCCTGAAAGATGTACTGAACTTATGGTATCTTCTTTATAAGTTGTTTGCAACAACGTTTTGTACTCTTCTATCTTTTTTTTATCATCCTGAAACTCCTGCGTTTTATCATCATTCTCATCGGTAAAGACTGCAACCTGCATTGTAGCCTCAAATAAACCAGCTATATTAAAAATATAATTCAGCACGTTTGGCTTATCCTCAAAATGATTCGTTGCCAACAGCATCTTTTTGGGTTTATTCCAGGTGTATTCATCGGGTATAACCATTACAGGAACAGTTGTTTTTCCAATTAGGGCTGAAGTTCTACTGCCCCATAACTTTTCCTTAAGGCCACTTGCACCTAAGGTCCCCATCACCACAAGATCCACACTATGTTCATTTCCAAATTTAGTAAGCGTATCAAGAAGTGAGTCTGTTGAAACCATTGTTTTCACAACAATTCCATGGGCCTGTTTAATTTCCTTTTTAATCAAGTCCAATTTTTCATTTGCATCACTGATCATTGAACGATTAAATTCTTTATTAACACCTAAGTAATCAGCATAAGCACTATCCCCTGTTTCAAATGAATGTACCAGTGTAATTTCTGCGGGAAAAACTTTAGAACTTTGCACTGCAAAATCAATTGCATTCTCTGCGACCTTTGAAAAATCTGTTGGTACAAGGAGTTGTTTCATAATATGTTTTTAATTTAAATAATCCCATAAAATGCGGAATGGTTCTGCATTTCCAGGTAGTGTTTTATTCTCTTTTGAAAGTACATAAAATAATTCAAAATATCAGAATACAGTTGAAATTACTGCAATAGGAGTAAACTATAAATGACCATGACGATTGAAAAGAATGATATAAAACCCTCAGAACCTCAAAAGAAAGTTAGTCCTTAATGAATTCTCAAGTCGCTATTTTTTATTTCAAAGAACCTTAATACATCCATGCCTAAATTAAAAAATATCCCTGGAAGGATTTACCCTAAAATATATTCAAGAGCGGTGAATCACAATAATTTTCCAGAAGGATTTAATGAATCGATATCATTCAAAAAACTTTCTCAGGATTAAAACTAATTGGGCTATCGATGAATGTCCACTTCATCCTCCCTCTCTACCGCAATGGTGCACTCACCTATCAGTGCAGCAAGCGCACCGATAGCAGCAAGGACTGGAGCCAGAACGGCACCGACAACTCCAATTGTAAGTGGAAAACTCATTAATTCTTTACCGGACTTTTCTGTAATTGTAATTCTCCGCACATTCCCTTCGGCTATTAACTCTTTTACTTTCTTTAATAGGTTTTCGCCTGTGGTCGTGAAAAATTCGTTTGCTTTCATCATGAAAATTTATTCCCAAATTTAATTCAACAATCGCAAAAATCATTATTTCACTAAAAACCATTCTGCATATTTGAATTCACCTGACTTCCTATTGAACGGCATTTACTTTGTAAAATTTCTGATACTAATAAGGCTGATTTTTCCAATGTCGTTAATTATCAATTAGCTTCGCATAGATAATATCTACACATGCGGCAACTTATGTTACTTTTCTTTGTTCTGACACTTTTCCAAACCTCATATGCACAGGAAAGTGTTGTAATAAGTGGTACTATCCGGAGTAAAACCACCGGAGAAAGCATAATTGGAGCCACCATTACATCAAAAGAGTTCCGCGAAACAATTTTGACAAATGAATATGGCTTTTATTCTTTCAAGTTACCCAAGGGTGAACATACCTTAATCATTAGTCATTCAGGGATGAAAACAGCAGAGTTCAAAATAGCCTTAACCAAAAACATGCAAAAGGATGTTTATCTGGAGGGAATATCAAGAACGCTGGATGAAGTGGTCATTTCTGCTCCTATATAAGGTAGAACGGTATCAAGTACACAAATGGGGGTAGAAAGATTGTCCGCAGAAGAAATGAAGTTTATTCCTCAAATTTTTGGCGAAAAAGATCCCTTAAAAGCGATTCAGTTGCTACCAGGAATAAAACCCGCAAGTGAAGGAAGCAGTGGCATTTATGTACGGGGTGGTGCAGCTGATCAAAACCTGATTTTATTGGATGAAGCTGTTGTGTATAATGCCTCCCACCTGTTAGGTTTTTTTTCTACATTTAATTCGGATGCAGTTAAAGATATCACCGTTTACAAAGGGGGCATGCCGGCCAGGTATGGCGGGCGCTTGTCCAGTGTAATAGACATTCGCATGAATGACGGAAACAATCAGGAACTATCTGTGAGTGGTGGAATCGGGCTTATTTCCAGCAAATTAAACATTGAGGGCCCTATTCAGAAAAACAAATCCAGTTTTTTGGTTTCCGGAAGGACCACTTATGTGGACCTGTTTTTAAAACTTTCCAAAGATTCGACCATCAATCGGAACAAACTTGGTTTTTATGATTTGAATACAAAAATGAATTTTCAATTAGGCCCAAAAGATCAATTATTTATTTCCGGATATTTTGGAAGTGATCATATAAAAGCGGGAAAAGATTTCGGGCTCCGTTGGGGAAATTCCACAGGTACATTACGGTGGAATCATATTTATAATAACCGGATTTTTTCCAACACTTCTCTGATCTACAGTAATTATGATTACGACATAGATGTGAATCTGGGTGCAAATAATTTAAATATTTTTTCGCGAATCAGAGATTGGAATCTGAAACAGGAACTGCAATGGAATGCCGGAGGCAACCATTCTGTTGCGATGGGCTTTAACACCATTTATCACACCATAAATCCGGGAGATGTTTCTTCTTCTGCCTCTTCCAATTTTAATGAGATAGAATTCCAGCAACGATACTCCTGGGAAAACTCCCTCTTCATTTCAGACACATGGAAAGCCTCGTCACGCATTAGTTTTACTTATGGTTTACGAATAAGTACTTTTAGTATACTCGGACCTGGAGATTTTTATTTAGTAGATGAAAATGGAATAATAACGGACACAATTCAAAAAAAGAGCGGAGACATTTACAAAACGTATTTCAATGCAGAGCCGCGTGTTAGTTCCAGATATTTATTAAGCTCTTCTGCATCCATTAAGGCTTCTTATGCCAGAAACACACAAAATCTGCACTTAATATCCAATTCAACCACAACCCGGCCTACAGACAGATGGGTAGCCAGTACAAATAATATAAAACCGGAAATAGCCGATGAATATTCAGTTGGATTTTATAAAAACTTCAACCGATCCTATGAGTTTACTACGGAAGCCTATTACAAAAGCATGCAAAATCAAATAGACTATCGGGATGGAGCTAACATAAACAATCCGGATGCAATAGAAAGTCAGCTTTTATATGGTAAAGGAAGAGCTTACGGAATTGAGTTTCTCTTAAAAAAGAAATCCGGAAAACTTAAAGGCTGGCTGAGTTATACATTAAGCAAAACGGAAAAGAAAATAAAGGGCATTAATGAAAATGAGTGGTATAACGCACGGCAGGACCGCACGCACGATCTGGCAATCGTCACAAGTTTTGAACTTCCAAAAAACTGGATCCTTTCTGCCAACTGGCTTTTCTACACCGGTGATGCGGTCTCCTTCCCGGAAGGGAAATATTTATTAAATGAACAGATTTACTTTTACTACACCAAAAGAAACGGTTACAGATTTCCGGATTATCACCGTCTTGATCTTGGTGCCACCAAAATTTTTAAAACAAAAGCAAAATTTTCTTCTGAACTTGCTTTTAGTCTGTATAATGCATATGGCAGAGAAAATGCCTACACAATCTCATTCCGGGAAAATGAGGAGAATAAAACAAAAACGGAAGCTGTGAAGACCGCACTTTTTAAATTCATTCCCTCCATTTCCTATAATTTTAAATTCTAAAGGTTATGAGTATTCGCAAATTAAATCGATCTTTTATTTTTTTGTTCGCGGGAGTTCTCTCATTAACCAATCTCTCGTGTGAAAAAGTAATTGAAATCAACCTCAATAAAACGAATCCCAAATATGTGATTGAAGGGAATATAGGTGATGTTCAGGGAGATTGCAAAGTTCTGATTACACAAACAGTGAATTTCAGCGAGCCTAGTCAATTCCCACGAATAGAAAAGGCGATCGTTTTTATAAAAGAAAATCAAAAAGATCCGGTAAGGCTAACACAAACAAGTCCGGGAGTATATGAATCGAGTAAGATATGGACGAAACCATTAAACACCTATACTCTATTGGTAAAAATAGATGATCAGGAATTTACGTCAACTGTAAAAGTGCCTCAAAAAGTCCCTTTTGATAGTTTGTATATTGAGGAATTTACCGGCTTTGGCGACACCCGCCGATTTGCAAATGTAATTTTCAAAGACCCTGAGGGCTTAGGAAACTCTTATCGCTTTATACAATATAAAAACAGTCTGCCCAACTCCAATATTTTTATTTTGAATGATGAATACTCCGATGGCAGAACCATCAATACATTCCTTGCCTATTTTGACAAATCTGACAATCAGCGGCTGGATTCAGGTGATGCCGTCATGGTTGAAATGCAGGGAATTGATCCTTCAGTATATACCTTTTTCCTAAGCCTTAGTCAAAGTAGCACAGGAGGAAATGAAAGTGTCGCTCCGGGAAATCCGGTGACCAACATTCAAGGTGGTGCACTTGGTTATTTCAATGCTTATGTAAAACAACAACGAACAATAGTGGTACCGTAAAATCAAAATATAGGTCCCGGCTCACAGGCTAAATTAACTGTCATTCTTATGCGCGGAATTTAATCTCTCCACCTGGTTGTTCATTTAAATCGGTACTATCTTATAAATAGATATCTATTTTTTTCTTACCAAACTATCAGCCGGATATTGTGCTTCCATTTCTTTCATTGAAGAAGCAGCCCAGTCTATTAAAACGGATTTTTGCTCTGCACTCAGAACAGCCTCACGATGTAGTATAGTGTAAGAAAATATAGGCATCTCGTCCTCTTTAATTTGTTGCTGAATTTCTTTAAATTTTTTATATCGCCTGTAAACAGGATAGGTGGCGAACTCGGAAAAATTTAATTCCTTTTTTCCTTCTACGATGTGATCCTGAAGCACCCAGGTTACTGGTTGTATATGATCATACCAGGGAAAATGAGTTGTATTGCTATGGCAATCGTAGCAGGAAACTTTTAAAATTTGCTGTACGTTTTCCGGGACATTTTGAATAGCAGTTATTTGGTTTGCAGGAATTTCTTCTCTGATATCCTTTGCCGGTTTAAAAAACTGAATCACTATAAAAGCAAGGAGTAAAACAATTAAAATAACTTTTAAAACCTTTATCATATTGGGAATATTTAAGAGTCTGATAAAATTAATTACTTCTATTTTCTTTACCTATGATTTCAATCAGCATTATGATATTTCTTTAAACTTTGTTTTTCCCCAGGCAACAATTTAGAGATTTTATAACCGATCGAAAATATTAATAAGAATTTCTAAAATTGAAAATCACCCCTTAGACGTTTACAACGTCACTCTCTTTTTCCATCATTTTTAGTACGCCGTTTAAAACTGCCATTCCTTCTTTTATTAAATCACTTTTATGTTCTAATAATCTCCATTCCAAAACAGCCATTCGCATACTTCCCATAATGATTGTGGTAATTGTGGAAGGACCGGCAAAATCACGGAAGATTCCATCAGCCTGGGCTCTATTCACAATTGATTCAATTTCTGCTTGCATCATTTGCATCATACCGGAAACTTTTTCTCTCAATTCTTTATTAAACTGAAAAATCCCTTCAGAAAAAATAACGCTGACAATTGCAGGTTTTTGGGCAAATATTTTCAATCGAGATTTAAAAATCTCTTTCAGCAAGTCGGATGGATTTCTGGTCGTTTCCGGAGCGATTTCTGCTACCCTGGTTTTCATTTCCAGCATAAAATAATCAAGCAGGCCCATCATGATCTCATTTTTACTTTTAAAGTGCCTGTATAAAGCCGCTTCTGAAAAGCCAAGATCTGCCGAAAGATTTTTTATTGTCAATTCCTGAATTCCAAGATTGTCGATCCTTCGGATCGCCGCTTCCATAATATTAATTTGCTTTTTAGTATATTTTTCATTGCTCATTATCAAAGTATAGTCCCGGGCGGCTTTGGTTCCGACCGGGATATTTTAGTTTTATTTTTTTAAATAAGAAGAATACATCCAAACTTTTTTCTCCTGCGACCTTATATAGTCACTCATCATCGCGTTCGTTCCTTCATCATTCGCATCCTCTGATATAGCCAGAATCTCACGCTGTTTCAAAATAATTGTTTTAAAGGCTGAAAGAATTTGTTCTACTGCTTCATCACCATCAGAAACTTTTTTACTTTCCTTTATAAACGAAAGTTCAGAGTAACGTGAATAATTATGATCGGGTGTATACCCAAGTGTCAAAATACGCTCGGCAACTTCATCTATTTTTACCATCAGGTCATTATATAGCTCTTCAAATTTATCATGCAATTCAAAAAACTTATCTCCCTTGATATTCCAATGCAGTCCTCTTGTATTTTGATAAAACATAGAATAATCTGCCAGCAATTCATTTAGCTTTTCGGCTAATCTTCCTGATTTGTCTTTTGATAAACCAATTAAATTTTTCTTTTCTAATTCCATTACTTTTTCCATTTCTTTATTATTTTAATGATTAAAAAATATTTTTCAGGATAAATTCCTTTTGATCCCTGATATATGCAAAGACCAATATCACTCACCCTAGACGTTAGTAAGTGTTCACTAATAATATAATAAAATTGCTACTTACTTCCAAATAATTTAGAATGCTTCCCCAGTCTAAACAGTGGTTTATACCTGGCATTTTGCAATTAGAATAGGCAGGATTGTAAAAACCGTTTTTATATTTTAGTGTATCCAATAACAATTAACCTTGCCAGATTTTAATTAAAGATGATTTCAGACTGGGAGTTAATTCACCTTAATTTATTATTTGAATTCATTCTTAACCAAAAACCTTTGTGGATATTTTTGCCGATAAATAAACAGTCGCCTCTACATTCTTTTATTTACAAAATTTAATTATCTATCAAACAACAGGTTATCACTTTTTCTATTTTGGCAAAATTTTTAATAGGAATAGATGGAGATTCTTATTATAAAACATTGAAACAATGAAACATTTTATTTTATTTGTTGCCGTTATTCTCGCAGCAATTTGGGTTATTACCTTCATTATGTATCCTGCCGACATTCCGGTTCATATCACGTTAGGAGTGGCTATACTGGCAGCTATATTTGGAGTAGTAAAAATGAAAAGAATGGAAGGAGTGTAATCTTTAAAAGATTTTCTTCTTCGTATCTTCTCTTGAAAAATGAAAATTTTATAGTAAATCCTAAATCAAAAAAGGGCATAAGGAGAGTTTTTCAAATCACCTGAGACTCGCGCTTTTTCTCCTTTCACCGGGGACTTAATTTCTGATTTTTTCGAGCTGATGGTTTAATTATATTTTTCAACAAATCAAGTATTTATATCCGTTTCAAACTAAGAATAGGCAGAACCATTCCTAATTCCATGCTTTTATAAAAATTATATCGACGCATCTCCTTCAATGAGAGTTCTTTAAGTTGATCTAATTTAATTTGCAGAACAAAATCATAAAAAAAAATGATTTTAGTCACTTATAAAACCCTTTAGACTACCTACTTTTAATATACATAAAGCGATCCTGGTTACAAAAAAATTTGCTTTAATTTTAAAACATGAATCATGAAAACGATTTTAGTTCCTACAGATTTTTCAAATGCATCTTTAAATGCCACCAATTATGCAATTTCTTTAGCGAAAGTATTTGATTCAGAAATCGTCTTAATTAATATAATACCACCTGCTGCCATCGCACATGATTCTATGTTTGCTTCTATTATGATTACTCAGGCAGAAATTCTGCAACAGCAACAAGATTTGATGCAAAATGAAATTGAAAAACTTTCTAAACAACACGATGGAAAAATAAAAGCCGTTGTGAAGGACGGTTATCTTTCAGATATCATTCCAGCTGTGGCTGAAGAAGAAAAGGCCAACCTTATTGTGATGGGAATGAAAGGGAAAGGTAAAAGCAATTCTATTTTTGGCAGTACCACAACAGAAATAATCAGGAAATTCACTTTCCCTGTGTTAGTCATTCCGGAAGCAACCACTTATTCACCGATCACTCAAATAACCTATGCCACAGACTTTGACATGGCGTTAGAGATGGACAGATTTACTGTATTAATTGCATTAGCAGAGAAATTTTCTGCACCGGTCAAAATAGTACATGTTGAAAAGAATGACAATTTCAATTTAGAAAATTCGATAGGTAAAATAAAAACAAATCTGCGGTTTTCTGGAATCCCACATGAGTTTCACACTATCAACAACAAAAATGTTTTGGAAGGAATTAATGAATTTATTCAGGAAAACCCGTGCAGTATTTTAGCTATGGTAGCGCATAACCATTCTTTATTTGAAAGAATGTTCGGTAAAGTACATACTAAAGAGATGAGTTATCAAACGAAACTACCTTTATTAATTTTACAGGGAAAATAGACTTTTCTTCTTTCATGATGTTTCTTATAATGGTAGCAATCCTTGCATTATAATTCCGAATCAGTAATCATGAGAAAAATATTAGTCCCAACAGACTTTTCAAAAAATGCTTTAAAAGCAATTTCCTATGCAGTGGAGATTGCAACAAAATCCGAGGCAGTTATCTATCTAATGCATGTTGTAAATCCTTCTACGAACACTGATACTACTCAATCAGGCGCATCCAACCCTAAAGTAATCAAAGAAAGATCAGACAGGTTAAAAATGTCTCGTAAAACTCTGACGCTTATTCATCCCGGGGTAAAAGTAATGCCTCACCTGACAGGAGGTGAAACAGTTCAATCAATTATGGACTTTTCTGAAAAGAAAATATAGACCTGATTGTTATGGGAACTACCGGCACGAATGAACTTCAAGAACATTTTATGGGAAGCATTGCATCCGGAATTATCCAAGGCACATCTATTCCGGTTCTCGCTACTCCCACCTCAAGTGAACTAAAAGAGCCGGAGACTATTATTTTTACAACCAATCAATTCGAAAAAGAATGACATATTCTAAAAGTAATTACTTCTTTATCCGCTCTTTTTTCTGCAACAATTCATGTGATAACTTTTAAAAATAAAGACCAAGATGATCCGGAGAATCTAAATACAAAACTGCAGGAATATGTACTCGAATTGAAAGAGACGTATCAATCGGCAACTTTTAAAAGCTCCTTATTGGAAGAGGAAGATGAGGAAACAGAGCTGAACAACTTTATGATTAAAGAAGAAGCAGATATGTTGGCAATGGTACCATCCACAAATTCATTCCTGGATAATCTTCTTGACAATAGAGTCACAAATAACAGCACATTTCAATCGACTACTCCGATCCTTGCTATTCCCGCTAAAGCAAAAAAAATCCATTTCTTTTGACAGTTAATTCTGGCTTATAAACTGGAGAAAGAACGTGCAGTCCTTGCTGAATATCGTTTTTGATTCTGTTATCTAAAATCACCTATCTTCTTATAGGAATAAATATTTTATATTTATCCTCATGAAAAGGTCGGCGATTACAAAGACAAATTCCAGCAAAAAGGACAATTATCTAACAACAAAACCAAATTACTATGATTAGTATAAAGAACTGGTGGATGATAAGTATCAAGGGTCTTATATTTATTTTGTTGGGATTGTACATTTACAAATTTCCAGTTGCGGGAATGCTCGGGCTTATTATCTATGGAGGAATTTCATTGCTTTTATCCGGAATATTAATTGGTCTTTTTGCCTACAGCACCCGACATAAAAATGAAGGCTGGGGTTGGCATTTAGGCGAAGCAGTACTCGACATTATAATAGCCGTCATTCTTCTCGCAAACCTTGGATTAACGGTTATTACGCTGCCCTATGTGTTTGCAATTTATGGTCTACTTACAGGCCTTTTCTGGATTATTCATTCTACCTATTTAAAACGAAAAGGATTCAGTTTCTGGAATATTGTTCTCATAGGAGGCTTGATCAGTTTAGTGATTGGAAGCCTGATATTATATAACCCAGTTATAGCTGCTATCACTATCGTAGGGATCATCGGTATTCTGTTTATTGTTCATGGAATATTCCTGATCTTGTTTTCCTTTTTAGTCAGGCGGGTAAAAAAAGCCATCAGCGATTTTAGGTGAATTTATATATGAACGACCCCAAATTCACATTTGATAAAAACAATTTAGATGCAGGTTTATTGTACGAAGTGATTAAATCAAAACGAATCAAGGATCGCATCATTTAAATAGATCGGTTTAATATTTCCCTGACAAGTATTAGTTGTTTCCTCAATCAAAAAAGGCACGAACCGTTTTGGTTCGTGCCTTTTTTTTATTGAAAGTAGCTTCTATTTAGAAGGCTCCAATGCTTGTTTTATTCTTTCAGCCACATCTTGTAAATGAAGCTTTGATGCAGCATCTCTTGTTTGAGGTAAAGCAGTACGAATATCTGCCAGCAAACCTCTTAAATGCCCTTTCACAATAGAAATATTATCCATTGAACTTATGTCCGGACCCGCGCCACGGGCTGCAGCGGCCAAAGCACCTACAGCACCTCTGTCTTGTGGGGTGATTATTCCTATCATTTTTTCAGCGTACATCTTTTGAAGACTACGTCTGTAAATATCAATTGATTGGTTGGTTCTCAATTCACTCCAAATACCTCTTTTCAGATCATTGTAGAGTTCGATTGCAGTGTACGCTTGTGAAGGAGAATGATTTTCAAAATCCAACAATTTAGAAATAGTACGATTGTTGATCAAACTATTCAATTGACCATTTTGCAAAGCTGCGATAGTTTGCATATCACCTGTTCCGATTTTGGAGTACAGATTCCGGTCAAGAAGCCATTTAGGAGTAGTAAACAAATGAGTATGTAAGAAGTTTACCGCTTCTTTTTGTTTCGCTTTTGGAACAAACTCTATCACAGCTTTTCCTTCCTCTACTTTTCTCGGCGTTGAATAAATTCCGGCGATATTTTTTGTTACATGTCCCATATAACGTCCAAATTGACCAACTACCTGACCATAGATTTTAGCAGCATGCTCATACCCTTCATTCGGAACTTTCGTCCACTCAAGAATGTTTGGTACAATTCTTTTCAAATTCTTAATTCCATACGCACTTGCTAACATTGAATTATCACCAAGATCTTCGCTTTGATTGCGTGGATCATCACGGTCAGATTCAGTTCCAAATACTAATCTTGGATTCTTTGCAAGTCTGTCGATAATTAATTTATTCAGGTAAGCAGTTTCTTCATCGGCAGTTTTAAATTGAGGCAACCAACGATAGCCCCACTCAATTGCCCATTTGTCGTACGCACCAATATGTGGGAACATACCGGCATCACCTACTTTATCTTCCGGCTGAGCTACGTAATTAAAACGAGCATAGTCCATAATGGAGGCAGTATGTCCATTTTCTTTCAACCATTTTGCATCTCTCAATTTTTCTACAGGCGTTGTAGCAGAAGAACCGAAATTATGTCTTAAACCAAGTGTATGACCTACTTCATGTGAAGAAACGAAGCGAATTAATTGCCCCATCAATTCATCATCAAAACTCATCGTCCTTGCTCTTGGATCAGATGGAGAAGCTTGTATCATGTACCAGTTTTGTAATAATTCCATTACGTTGTGATACCAGTTAATATGTGTTTCAAGAATCTGTCCGCTGCGTGGATCATTTACATGTGGTCCGCTTGCATTCGCAATAGGAGACGGCTTATATATTATAGCAGAATTTCTGGCATCATCAAGACTCCACGTAGGGTCATTTAAAGGTGCCTCTTTTCCAATAATAGCATTTTTAAAACCAGCCTGTTCAAAGGCAACCTGCCAGTCATTTATTCCCTGGATTAAGAATGGAACCCATTTCTTAGGTGTAGCAGGATCTATGTAATAAATAATTGGATTAGCTGGCTCAACCAGTTCTCCTTTTAAATATTTTTGAACATCTTCCGGCTTTGGTTCTAATTTCCAACGGGTAGCCATTGAAATTCTTTTCACCCCATGAGGATTTGCATCAAAATCAATGTATCCGGTAGAAAAGTATCCAACACGTGGATCGAAATAACGTGGCTTCATTGGCACTTTAGGCAAGAGTAGCAAAGAGCTATTTAGCTCATATGTTGCCGGGGACGGACTACCCGCTGGTATTCCCGGAATTGATGGCGGTGCTTTCATGTACGTTTTCAAGGTGCGGATTTCCACATTTGTAGGAAATGCTTTCATCTCCACGATGTATGATCTGTCCTTCAATTGCTGGGTCAGATTCAGGGATCTCTTTACACGTGCCTCAAAAAACAAAATATCATTATCACCATCAACATAATCAGTTACATCAAACACAACAGATGAATCTTTAGCATATGCAGCAATAGAAAAAGATGCTTCTAAAGGTTGAAGATTCGAATTTCTCAAAGAATGATACATTCCATCCTCCGTTGAGTCAGATGATATTTCCTGATGAGAAATACTTTTTAAAAATATTTTATTATTTGGTCCTTTCTCAAATTGGATCACACTTTTCCCAATCTGATCACCACCGTATCCCATAGTAGAAACTCTTCCACCAGCAGCACCTTTAGACATTCTGTTTACTACAAGGATATCTCTGTTCATGATAGAATCATGAATTTCAAAATAATATTTATCCTCTACATTATGCACTTTAAAGAAACCGGTAGCTGAAATTGCCTTATTTGTGATTACTTTATTATATGGCTGTGGTTCACCTTTTTTGGGAGGTGGCGTTTTTTTCACAGTGGTGTCAGAAACCACGGTTGTATCCTTTACAGGAGGAGTTGCCGGAAGTTTCTTTTGTGCTGCGCAACTAATGGATAGCATTGCAGCAGAAACAGCCAGAATAGAAAGTCTTAAATTTTTCATTTTTGTTTTACTTTTTTTAAGTCTGATTGATTATTGTTTTGGTTTAAGCCTTGGATAAAGATTTCCTAAGTAGGGAAATATTCCCTGAAAATGTGTTATCTAAAAAGCTAAAAAAACGATTTATTTCAACAGCAATTTTTTAAAATTGATGAACGGTGAATTAAACACGTTGTATAATAAAAGGAGTGCTTTCTACACTCCTTTTTATAATTTTTTAATTTTCAATTAATATCCGAAAAGTTCAGTCAAACTTATATTTTGAACTTCTCCATTTTTTTCAAGATCTGCCATCTTTACTCGATCTTTCGACGCTACCACACAATACGTGTAGGCTTTATTGGCAAGATCTTCGCGATGCATTTTTTCAATATCAGCAAAAGTGATTGATTGTGCTTTTTTATACATCTCCTTCCTTACATCGCCTGTATATCCTTTCTTTAAGCCGCTCAGGTAATTAAAAATAATTCCGTCCTTAACAATCCTGTCTGTTTCAATGTCTTTTTTGAAAGCATCAACAGCAAGATCATAGGCACGTTCGGATACCGGTAAGGTATTCAACAATTCATTCATTGCACCAATCGCTTCATTCATTTTATCTGCCTGACTACCTACGTACGCTATGGCTGTAAACGGATCTTCTTTCCTGGAAGGAGATACATATCTGGCCATGGTTGAATAAGCAAGCGCTTTGGATTCACGGATAGTTTGAAAAACAATACTACCCATTCCTCCTCCGAAATAATTATTAAAAATGCTCACAACAGCTTCCTGCGATGGATCAAATGGTTTTAAATTTCTTACCCAGTAAACCTCGCTTTGCACCATATCATAATCGGCGAAGAGCACTTTGTTCTTATCCTGTTTAGTATAGGTGAAAGAAATCTTTTCAGGCGCAGGAGTAAAGGATGCAGGCAATACATGCTTTCTCACAATGGATTGCTTAAACTCATCCATTGATTTTGGTCCATAATAAATAATTTTATGCTCATAATTCATGAGTTGATGCAGTTGACCAATAAGATCCGCTGCTCGTAAACTATTTAATTCATCATTACTGATGACCGTATTGTAAGGGTTTTTAGGACCAAACTGAGCATAACTTCTCAAAGCAGATGCAATGGCTGACTTATTTAATTTAGTATTTTCTCTGCCTTTTAACCAACGGCCTTTTAGAGCAGCAAGCGCTTCTTCATCCGCTTTTACATTGCGGATTATTTCTTCAAAAAGGGAAACCGCTTTTTCAAAGTTCTCCTGAAGCCCACTGATGACGATCGTTGTATTTTCTGCACCTACATTAATGCTATAGCTGCATGCAATGTCGTAAAAGGCCTTGCTGATTTCTTCTGCGGATAATTTTTCTGTGCCTAAGAACTGTAAATATTCCACCGCGTTCCGTAATGTCGGGTTGCTCCAGGTTCCAATATCAAATTGATAATACAAATTAAACAATTGATTATCCTTATTCAGAACATACAACACATCCGCAATTCCAGCTTTGCCTCTTATAATATCTTTTTGATAATCCAACCATTGAGGAGAAATATTATCCACTGGCATGGCAGAAACTTTTTGAACAAAAGAAGAGGCTTTTCCCGCATTCGTTTCTACAGGCGTGATCGCGGGCTTTTCCACTTTTACAGTATTTTCATCTACACCTTGCCGCTTATTAATAACCACATAATTATCTCCAAAATATTTATTGGCAACTTGTACGATACGCTCTTTAGACACTTTACTCAAATCATCCAAAGCAGCTACTTCCTTTTTCCAATTAGTGCCTTTGCTATGAATATAAGAGGTTAATAAAGCATCCAGCCGGGCACTATTATTATCCGTACTTCTTAACTCCCCTAATTTGTAATTGGCAATTATAGATTTCACGAGTGCGAAATCAAAATCGCCGGATTTGATTTTATTTAATTCATTTAATAATAAAGGACGTAATTCTTCCAATGTCTGTCCTTCTTTGGGCGAACCATACAGAACAAACATCCCATAATCTTTTAATTGTTGAAAGCTCACACCAGCTCTTAGAACTTTTTGGTTTTTATTCAGATTAATATCGAATAAACCCGCAGACCCGTTGTTAAGTAATTGGCTCACAATATTCAGGATCAAAGCATCTTCTGTTCCAGATGCAGGTGTGCGATAGCCTAACATAAAATTTTCCGCACTTGGACCGAAAACATCTTTTTCTACAATTTTGGTTAGTGGCTTCTCTGCTGCAGGGTTATATAATTCCAATGGCTTGGATTTCATATAAGAAAAATGCTGATCAATTTTCTTAATTACATCATCTGATTTAAAATCGCCAGACATAATAATAGCCATGTTATTCGGAACATAATATTTGTCATAATACGCCTGAATTGCTTTTATGGAAGGATTTTTCAAATGCTCAATAGTACCAATCGTTGATTGCTGACCGTAATTGTGCGTCGGAAATAAATGATAAAGCATTACTTCCCACGCCTTACCACCATCATTATCTAATGAGCGGTTTTTCTCTTCATAAACTGCTTCCAATTCAGTATGAAAAATCCGGATTACAGGTTTGCGGAAACGCTCAGCCTGAACTATTAGAAATTTATCCATCGAATTAGAAGGAATATCTTCTTTATAAACAGTTTCTTCAAACCAGGTATGCGCATTGGTACCCTGACTTCCAAGATTGCTCATCAGCTTATCGTATTCATTAGCAATGGAGTATTTTGAAGCTTCACCGCTAAGTCTGTCAATTTCCGCATAGGCAGATTTCCTTTCCTCCGGATCTGTCAGCCTGGTATATCTTTCATATGCATTTGTAATAGAATCGATATAAGGTTGCTCCTTTTTCCAATTAAGTGTACCGAACTTATCTGTTCCTTTAAAAAGGATATGTTCCAGATAATGAGCAAGTCCTGTATGATCTTTTGGATCCGTATTACTTCCCGCTCTTACTGCTATGTTCACAGCGATGCGTGGTTCTTTTTTGTTTTCGGAAAGGATCACCGTCAACCCGTTTTTCAATGTATAAAAGCGGGCATTGATGGGATCATTATTTACATACTTATAGGTATATCCATTTGAGGTTCCCTGTTTCCAGGAATAATCCGTTTGTGCGCCCACCGAAAGGAAAAAGGCAGAACATACCAATAGCAGTAGAATTTTATTAAAGTTCATATAAGTGTTTATTATTTATGTAGAGAAATTACTTTCTTTTTTCGTATTCAGCTTTTGCAGCATCCAACAGATCTATAAACTTCCGTATACTTGGATCATAACCATACCCTTCCGCCACTAATCTTTTTTCGTTGTTATCCAGGAAGAAGTAATACGGCTGTGTGTTTGCGTTATAAACACTCACTTGCAGATCGGCATTTTTATCGCCTAAATCAGTGATTTGTTTTCCTAAAGCCGGAGAAAAATATTGCTCATCAGGCTGTAAGTCTACATCTCTGTGTACATCCACATACAGTGATGCAATAACAAAATCCTCCTTTAAACGGCGCATAACTTCCGGATCGCTCCATACAGATCCTTCCATTTTGCGGCAATTCACACAGTTTATCCCTGTAAAATCGAGCATAAGCGGTTTGTCTAATTTTCTAGCAACAGCCAGCGCTTCTTCATAATCAAAATAGGTGGTCATACCATATTTTACAACTACTTCCGGCTCGTACATTTTCATCCGATCGAAATACTTTACCGGCCGTGGAAGATCATTATCAGCAGATGCTGATGAACTACCACCAATATGTACAGGTGCCGAAGTAAAATCCTGCGTACCCATTGGTGGAACGAAAGCACTTACCGCTTTTAACGGAGCTCCCCACATTCCCGGCAACATATACAGCGCAAAGGAAAAGGCAGTTATGGCAAAGAATAATCTTGGAATACTTATAAAGGAGATTCCAAAATCATTTTTTGGCAATTCATCATCATGATGAAATTTCAATTTACCTAAAAGATATATACCCCATAAAACAAAGATGACAATCCAAAGTGCGATAAATACTTCGCGATCTAAAATGCGCCATCCTTTTACCAGGTCTGCATTGGATAAAAATTTCAATGCCAAAGCCAATTCGAGGAAACCTAAAGAAACTTTCACTGCATTTAACCAGCCGCCAGCTTTCCCAAGCATATTCATTTTACCAGGGAAGAATGCAAAGAATGCAAAAGGCAAAGCCAATGCGATCGAAAATCCAAACATTCCGAGTAAAGGACCATAATAACTACCTCGGGCAGCAATCACCAATAAATTTCCAATGATTGGACCAGTACAAGAAAAAGATACCAGCACGAGCGTTAAAGCCATAAAGAATATCCCCATGAAACTTGTGGCGCCTGCTTTACTATCCGCTCTATTGGACCATGAACTTGGAAGAGTTATTTCAAAAGCTCCCAGGAATGAGATACCGAATACTAGAAATATCAGGAAGAAAATAAAGTTAGCTACCCAATTGGTTGCCAAATTATTCAAAGCTGTTGGTCCGAATATTACTGTAATTAAAAAGCCCAGAAGAGTAAATATAAATATAATCGAGGTCGCGTAAAGAAATGCATTTTTCACCCCTTCAGCTCTTGTCTGACTGCGTTTAATAAAGAAGCTAACTGTAACAGGAATCATCGAAAACACGCATGGCGTAATCAATGCAATTAATCCACCGGCAAACCCGGCAAGAAAAATCCAGGTTAAAGATCTTGTTGCTACTGTACCACCTTCTACTACTTCAGAAACAGATGCCTGATCTGCGCTAGTGCTTGTAGCAGCGGATTCAGGTAAAACAAATAACTGAAAATCCTGCTCCTGAGGAAGATACTCCGATCCTGTTTGATACATTGAACTGATCTGGCCTCTTACTAAAAAGCTATCCGTTACGGAAGCCTTTATGGTTTGTTGCCATCCAACTGAATCTGTAAAAAAACGCAACTCACCCAGTTCCGGATTCGTTTCCTTTTTTAAATTTTCTGTTTGAGTGGGCTCACCTTGCATACGTGAACCTAATGATTCGTCAAACTGCAAGGTGGAATACATAATATCATCCGGCGATTTTTGCAAAGCAAAAAGCTTTATGCCCGGAGCTATTTTTCCTTTAATATTCAGGACAACTTCTTCGTTATTGATACGCTCGTAACTATAGGTAAACTTAACAGCCGAATCCTGAGCTAAAGCAGTATTGGTAAGAAAAAGAGAGGAAACAAATCCAATTATTACCAATAAGGTAAACCGGGTAAAATTATTCATTCAATAATCATTTATAAATGCATTTTACAATAAAATGCGCGTGTTTGTTTTGGGTAAATGCGTTTTATTTCAGAGCTACAGTAAATTTCCTTGTAGATGGAGGCAAACATTGCTGATCATCACAAACCATAAAATCAACAGCTACTTCTACTGAAGTTTTTACTTTCGCTTTCAATTTTACTGTTTGTACAAAGTTTACTTTATTCGAGTATTGCTTTACATCAACATTAAATAATGGTTCAAACCTTTGCTCTAATTTACCTACTTCTTTCACCTTTCCCTCAAGAGTAATCAATGGATTTTTTGTAAAAGTAATCTCCGTTGGAACTGGTCCGCCATCTGGTGTGGTCTGAGAATAGATATGCCATCCTTCAGGAAGGTTTGCAGTCAAATGAATTTCATACGTTCTGTCAGCAATTTTTTTGGAGGTAGCTGTCCAGTTTACCGGATTCTTTACCATTTGCGCCGAAGCGAAAGTTGCAAAAAGCAATAAAAAGGAAGCTGTAATTAATTTCTTCATAATTTGATTTTTAAATTGTTTATTCTAAATTTCCGAAGTTAAAAGTCAGTAGTGCAATCTAATAAAAACATTCACACCTATTTAAAGACATTGATGAAAATGGTTTTTTTAATGGTAAAATGCTTTTTCTACTTTAAACTTCATTTCTCTAATGACTATCAACAGATTGCCAAAGTTGCATTTTTAGTTACGAATACTATGTTAAAGACAAGTTGTAAAGAGAAATTACCCCAGTGGGGGAGGAATTTTTATTTTATTTAACGGTTGGGTATGGGTATAATTTCCGGTTAGAGCATTTTAGATTCCGGTACCTATGCCTTATTTAGTACAGAAATTTCAATATTTATTGCCCAAAACCTCCTATAAGATTTAATACTTTCGTCATTTTCCCTCTCACTATCTAACCCGAATTGAGTAGAAATCTTTAAAAACTCATTTACAAAATCAACATCAAAAATGCCAAAGAAAAACTCACTCGTTCCTTTGGCATTCTATATTATGTTTAAATAAAGAAACCTACACCAACTCAATCACCATGGCACTTGCACCGCCACCGCCATTACAAATTCCGGCAGCACCTATCTTTCCATTATTTTGTTTTAATACATTGATTAGGGTAACAATGATTCTTGCTCCGCTGCAGCCAAGAGGATGCCCCATGGATACTGCGCCGCCATTCACATTCACTTTGGCAGGGTCCAGTTTCATGTTCTGCGTGTTGACAATTCCCACCACACTGAAAGCTTCATTTACTTCGAAGAAATCAATATCCGAGATATCTAAACCTGCTTTTTGAATTGCCTTAGGAACGGCTTTGGAAGGAGTTGTTGTAAACCACTCAGGAGCTTGTTCTGCATCCGCATAACCACGGATTTTGGCGATTGGTTTTATTCCCAGAGAATCTGCTTTTTCTTTACTCATTAATACAACTGCAGCTGCTCCATCATTTATGGTACTGGCATTTGCAGCTGTAACGGTTCCACCCTTTTCAAACGCCGGACGCAGAGTAGGTATTTTATCAAACTTCACATTGAAAGGCTCTTCATCTTTATCCATTATAATCGGATCACCTTTTCTTTGGGGAATTTCTACGCCTACAATTTCATCGTTAAATTTCCCTTCATTAATAGCAGCCTGACTGCGTTTATAACTTTCAATCGCAAATTCATCTTGTTGCTCCCGGCTGATATTGCAATCACGTGCACATAGTTCCGCGGCATTGCCCATCGCGTAATCTTTGTAAACATCCGTCAAACAATCTTTTGCCATCCCATCAATCAATTCACTATTTCCAAACTTATTCCCCCATCTTGCTGATGGTGAATAAAATGGAGCGCTACTCATGTTTTCCATTCCGCCGGCTACAACAACATCAGCATCGCCTAGTAAAATAGACTGTGCTCCGTGCATGATTGATTTCATTCCGCTGGCGCAGACTTTATTGATAGTTGTGCAATTCACCTCGTTCGGAAGACCGGCAAGCTTTGCCGCTTGCCTTGCAGGC
>JBDSBN010000290.1:0-22747 GCA_039921585.1 Ginsengibacter sp.
GTTGTACGTTTTGCGGTGTTTGCGTTTCATTTCCTTCCAAAACCAGGTTCGAATCTGTATTTAAATCATTGAGATTTAAAGGAGCTGATGTATTTGTGACTTCAGGCAAAGTGGAATCAATATCTGAATGCTTACTATTATCGCAAGATGTAAAAAACAAAAGCGAAAAGCCAGCAGTAATTAGGAATAATCTCATGATTAAATATTATTAAATGAAGGACAAATTTACGAACGTTTCAGGAAGCAGACCGGATTCCTAAAGATATTAACGAAGTTAAAGGGTATTTATTCCTATTATGGAATAATATAAAATAAGAACTCCATTTAGGAAAAGTCGGGAAATGATTAATTATTAGATGGATCTGTTGTAAAAATCTCCTCTTCTTTTCCTTCCATCTCCTGATTATATTCAATAATAAAATTATTAATCCCTTCCCCAGTCAGAATCATCATATATTTTTGCTGAATTAACTCCAGCATATTAAGAAATAAAAAAATTGCGTGAAGCCTGTCCTCACATACATCAAATATTTTTTCAAAAGATAGAGAGTGATTTTGTTTGATTATATCCAGAAGATATCGCTTACTGCCCTCCATTGTATAATTATAACTGATCACTGTGTGTACGGGTTGATTTCTTTTTTCATGTAAGCGCTGAGCTACTTTTTCAAAAGCTTTCATCAGTTTAAACAACGTCACCGTATGAATTTCTGTTCCTTCCCCTGCTTCTTCACCAATAAGAGACATTTCTTTTTGAATATTTCCTCTTTTTGCCAGGAGCATTCTGAGCGCTTCCATCTCGCTTAATTTCACAGAAGCTTCTTTAAATCTCTTATACTCAATTATTTTATCAATTAGCTCCTGCCGCGGATCGATTTCATTCCCTTCAGGATCTAACTCCTTCCTGGGTAGAAGCATTTTTGCTTTAATCCGCATGAGCGTACTTATAAACAATATAAACTCACTGCTTAATTCTATATTTAAGATTTCACTTGATTTAATATAAGCAAGAAACTCATCTGTAATTTTTGTAATCGGAATATTATAAATATCCAGTTCATCCCTTTCTATAAAAAACAGAAGAAGATCGAACGGGCCCTCGAATTGAGGTAATTTAATTTGATAATTCTCGAGGTTCATAAATTAAAATTAATACAAAAACCATAGGTTATAAAATAAAGAAAACCCGGCGTAGTCTGACACCGGGTTTTACAAAAATAGACTTTAACAAGATTCCCTAATTATATTTAATAGATATGGGACCATTTTTAACATTGGTGCCTATACCTTTCTTATTCTAATAATTAGAACTTCCTTGCTTTTAATTCATCTCTAATTTCAGCTAATAACACATCTGTAGAAGATGGTGCAGGAGGTACGCTTGGTGCTTCCTCTTCCTTTCTTTTCAATTTTGCCAATGCCTGAATCATTGTGAAAATGACAAGTGCAAAAACCAGGAACTTAATGACAGCTGCTAAGAAACTCCCATATTTCACATTCCCCCACTGAAGCTCGGCAATATTTTCTGCGCCCACAGCTTCCAATGCAGGTGTCAGTAATAATGGAGTGATGATATCCTCTACCATTGATGATACTACGGCACTAAAGGCAGCACCGATAATTACAGCAACAGCCAGATCAATCACATTGCCTTTGAGGGCAAAAGCTTTGAAATCTTTAATAAAACTCATTATTTTTTAAATTTAAAGTGAAGAAGACTATTTTTTAAGGCCCGGAAATTCCATATTAAAATTTTTCAAAGAATCTCTTAGTGTAGTAGCAATCAAATATTCTTTGTACCAATTTTGATCACTTGGTACAATTGTCCAGGGAATCTTATTACAATGCTCAAAACAATCCTCATACATTTTCTGATATTTATCCCAAAATGCTGCTTCTTTGTCGTCTTTTGCATTGTACTTCCACATTTTCGCCGGGTTTTTTATTCTCTCATCCAATCTTTCAATTTGTTCTTCCCTTGATATGTGCAAATAAAACTTTAAAATTTTGGTGTTATTATGAATGCTGATTAGTTCCTCAAAATCATTTATTGCCTTCATTCTTTTATAGGCTAAATCATCATCGCACCATCCATGTACCCGGGTAATTAATATATCCTCATATTGACTTCGGTTAAAGATTTTAATCATTCCTGCAGCTGGAGCATGTTCATGAATTCGCCATAAGAAATCATGACTCAATTCTTCCGCCGTGGGAGCTTTAAATCCTGTAACACTTACTCCCTGAGGATTCATTGAGGTAAATACATTTCTGATTACCCCATCTTTTCCACTTGCATCCATACCCTGCAGAATTACTAAAACGGAATGCTTCCCCTCCGCATAAAGAAGATTCTGCAATTCGTTTAATTCCTTCAGAACTTCCGTTAATTTTTTCTTGGTTTCCTTTTTGTCCAAATCATGAGGAGCACGTGTACTGATATGTTCTAATTGAAGAGAATCCATTTATGCAATTTTTACAAAAAATAATCAAACAAGATTTCAATCATAAATAACCATTTGAAATCAAATATAAAATATAAATCGGGTAATTTTCAGATTTAAATTTGGAAATATAAACGTTAACTAAAACCATGCCGCCAAGAACTTTTTTATCCGGCAACATGCATTGATGCTGACTTACACCAAATTAGATTGATAAAAATCCAAAACAAATTAGAATCATCAATGGAATTTCTAAAAAAAATCTACCCGCATATCTCTCTCATAAATTAATATTCAGAGGAGAAATAAAAGATCTCCATTTAAGATTTAAAACAAAAACGCTGTATCCCGATTGGTGACAATCAGAATACAGACGCAATATTTTAAATGAAATTTTTTATTAAAAAACTTAAAAAGTAACTACACAATCATAATTTCCTTCTCTTTTGTTTCCAGATATTTATCTATCAATGAAATAAAACTGTCCGTGATTTCCTGTAATTGTTTTTCACCTTCCTTTGCAACATCCTCACTTAGTCCGTCTTTTTGCATCTTTTTTACCTGCTCCATGGAATCCCGACGGATACTGCGAATGGCAATTCTGGCTTGCTCACCTTCTGCATAACTTTTCTTTACAAATTCCTTTCTTCTTTCTTCCGTTAGCGGGGGTAAAAATAACCGAATGATTACTCCATCATTTTGAGGATTTACTCCAATATTTGCAGCAATGATTGCACGTTCTATTGGTTGTAACATATTTTTTTCCCAGGGCTGAATAGTTAGGGTGCGAGCATCTACCGCACTAATATTTCCTACTTGTCCTATTGGAGTTGGATTTCCATAATAATCTACTGTTATTCCGTCCAGCATTTCAGGACTCGCTTTCCCTGCTCTTATTTTAGCAAGTTCCGATTCAAAATAAGCCATTGCTTTTTTCATGGACGCCTTTGTACCATCAAAAATATCTGATAAATCTTCTGTCATTGTTTTCTAATTAAATTTAGATTTTAAATTTCCCCTTTACTAATATAAAAGGAACAAATTTACTAAAACGTACGACAAAAAAAATTAAAAGGAAGATTCTTGTTCTACAGGTTCCTTAGAAAAGGAAAAAAATTCAGCAGAATTATTGATGACTGTTTTTTGCAGAGCCCTCTTTCTGTTCACGGCTGGAATGTGTTTGGGCCTGTTGTAATACACAATGCTAACGATTAAAATAGATAATGTAGAAAGTGCCAATACAACCAATGTGGTACCTGCAAATCTTAAGAAATATGCCAAAGCTATAAATACAATATTAGCACCCAGACAAGTCCAGGTAATCATCTTATGATTCATCCCCAGATCCAATAAGAAATGATGTATGTGGTTTCTATCGGGGCTAAAAGGGGAACGTCTGTTTATAATTCGTAAACTCACCACTCTTAATGTATCAAAAAGAGGAACGATTAAGATGGCAAACCCTATAGCAGGCGCAGAAGTCATCGGCAGTGCGGATGCAGGATCAGATGCTACATTGATAAATTGAACAACAAAGGCTGCATTTAAAAGGCCTATGAGCAGCGATCCTGTGTCACCCATAAATATTTTTGCCGGATTGTAATTGAATATTAAAAAACCGATAAGGCTCCCTGCAAGGGATAAAGCCATTACTGCAAATAAAGTTTGCCCGGATTGAAAAAAATAAAAACCAAATATTAGCGAAGTCAATAATCCCAGAGAGCCGGCAAGTCCGTCTACACCATCAATGAGGTTAAATGAATTTGTAATCACCACCATCGTAAATAAGGTAAAAATGATACTAACCGTATTGGGTAATTCATAAATTCCCATTAAACCATACATGTTTGTTATTTGGATCCCACCAAATTTGATGATGATACCTGCAGCGACAAGTTGGCCAATAAATTTTTTGGGGGCGGAAAGAATCAGAATATCGTCTTTTATACCTAAAAAGAAAATCACCATTACGGCGGCAATAATATATTGTAGTATGGGAGAAGATGGGGGTGCTCCTATAAGAGTGGCGATGATAAATCCCGCAAAGATTCCAAGACCACCTAGTGTTGGAATGACAATTTTATGTACTTTTCTTTATTCGGGCTCATCAAAAAGTTTCTTATCATTTGCTACTTCTATTATAACCGGGATAGAAAAAAAAGTAATTAAAAAGGCAAGTGCTCCACTTAAAAATATGTTGTCCATTCCTTAATATTGTAACTTAAAAACTTCCTTTTTTAATTCTAAATAAATTTACTGCTAAAAAGTAAAGTCTTTAATTTTATTTTAGATTCCGCTACTAAAATTCCCGAATTTAGTAAACGAGTTGACAAATATAGTAACGTCTAATAAGAGGACATTATTTTATTTGAATAAAAACAATCCTAATATTCTGAGATTTTCTCATCTCCCCCTAAATACCTTTTTGATTTTTTTAATGGATTTTGTCTGTTCTCCTCAAAAACCTGACGATTCTCAATCAATTTTATTGCTTCAAAAATTGCGGCACTAAAAGAAATATAATCCGCCTTGTTTTTCCCCGCTATATCCATTGCTGTCCCATGATCCGGACTTGTTCTTACAACATCCAGGCCAGCCGTAAAATTGATTCCCTCTTCCATAGCTAATGATTTAAATGGAATCAATCCCTGATCATGATACATAGCCAGTACTGCATCAAATTTATTTTGATAGCCTCTGGCAAAAAAAGCATCTGCGGAAAACGGACCTGTCACCAGCATGTTATGCTGCTTTGCTTCATGTATTGCGGGGCTTATAATATTGATTTCTTCTTGTCCTACCAAACCATCATCTCCTGCATGAGGATTTAAAGCAAGTACTCCTATTTTGGGTCTATCAATATTAAAATCTTTTCTAAGAGAATTGTGTAAAATTTGAATTTTACTGAGAATACTTTCCCGGGTAATAAAATTGGCCACATCTTTTACCGGTACATGTTCTGTTACCAGAGCCACTCTAAAATCACCTGCAACCATGAGCATTAATACATCTTTGGCTTCGAAGAAGGCTTTAAAAAATGGAGTGTGACCGGTGAATGGAAATTCATCACCATAAACATTTTTTTTATGAATAGGCGCAGTGACAATCGCATCAACAATCCCCTCCTTAAGAGCATTTGCGGCAGCCAGCAAACTTTTCACAGCATATTTTCCACCAGTTTCGTTTAACTGTCCAGGTTCTACCTCAATTTCTTCTTCCCAGCAATTGTAAATATTTACCTGTTTAGTGTTTAGCTTGTTTAAATCCTTTAAATTATGAAAAGCAAACGAGGAATCAGAAATGCTTTTCCTGTAAAAATTAATCACGCGATTGTTTGCAAAAACAATCGGTATACAAAAATCCAGGATTCGATTATCAGAAAGGGCTTTAATAATTAGTTCCGGACCAATACCGTTTGTATCGCCACATGTAAAGCCAATAATCGGTTTTCTATCTAAGATGGAGTTACTCAAAGTTTCACTATTATATTAAGGCGTGCAAGTTAGTATTTTCTTATTTGTTAGCCTATCTAAAAATTGCTCATATATAAATCTCTCTAGAGCTTGTTATTCCCTACATAATTTTCAATTGACATTCTATTGGTAATACTTCTGGCAAGCGTCATTTCATCAGCATATTCCAGTTCTCCGCCGAAAGCAATTCCCCGGGCAATGGTGGTGATCTTCACGGGAAAGTCAGTAAGCTTTTTACTGATATAATAAATTGTTGTATCGCCCTGAATATTTGGACTAAGAGCAAATATCAGCTCTTCTGTTTTTTCATCCTCCACTCTTTTTAGCAGGGAGCTTATTTCCAATTGGTCCGGACCAATACCATCTAATGGAGAAATACTTCCGCCTAAAACATGATATAATCCATTATACTGTTGAGTGCTTTCGATAGCAATAACATCCCGGATATTTTCTACCACACAAATCATTTCTTGCTTGCGACTTCTATTTGCGCAGGTATTACAGATGGATTTATCGGAAATATTATGACAGCGGGAACAAAAATGAATTTCCTCTCTTAACTTTAAAAGAGCTTCACTAAAAGTTACTGTATCTGAAATATCTTTTTTCAAAAGATGAAGTACCAATCTGAGCGCCGTTTTTTTCCCAATACCAGGTAATTTGGCGAACTCATTAACTGCATTTTCCAAAAGAGATGAAGAAAAAACCATTCAGCGAAATTAAGAATGAATAAATTAGAATTTGTAGCTTTTAGGTTAAAACAATTCCGATATGGAGATACCGATTAATTACACATGAAAACCCATTTAAAAACGAGGCCTTTTTCAAAAACAGGATTAATCTAACACAACATCTCTCTCATTGTCCCACCCTGCTTTTACATTAAATACCTGCGGGATACTTATTACCTTTTCAGGCTGTCTCTGCAAATGAATGTTCGCAGGATCATAATATCCGGGATCCCACTTTCCATTTTGATTACTGTCTTCCAAAATTCTTATTTCATAATCACCCGGATTAAACAGCTTTTGATAAAATGCTACTCCAATGGTTAAAGGATAAGAATATTCAACCACTTTATTTCTTACAAATTGCAACACAGGATGTTTGAATTTTTCCAAATTTTTGAAATTCATTTTGACACTCCCATATTCACTTTCCCTTTTCGATTTGAAAGCTAATGTATCATTATTTTTAAGCAATACACCGCCGGTATCGCTTGCGAAATTCTGATCAATGATGAGTTTATAATGATGATCTTCTATCCACTCGCTTTCAATTACTAATTTCTTATGCAGTGTATCTGTATCATGAATTACAATGGGCACAGAATTAAAAAGAGTATCTGTGATTTTGATTTTATTTTTATCCAGGTCTTTTAGAGGATGATTAAATTCCAATGTCAGAGGTGTAAGCAGGTCCTGTATACCATTTGATAGAGTCGTTGTAAATTTCAAATCCGCCCCTGACTTAACACCCGCAGAAGTCGTTTTAGGAACCTCTTTTTCTTCCTGATAAGCAAATAGCTTTATTATGTGTGGTTCGGCAGAAATATTGACCAGGCTGTCTGAAAAAGCAAAAAGTTGAGTTTTGCTTGAATATATTCTCTGACCACTTTCATCTTTTAATGCAAAAATATGATAGTCGCCGGAAGCCAGATTCTCAAATGTAAAGTCGCCTGTTTTGTTTACTCTCGTAATGTAAGTGGGTTTCCTTTTAAAAACGGCAGAATCAGATAAATCTCTGTATAACATGACAATCAATGTACTATCAGACAGTCCGGATTCAGCAATTTCCACATTGCCGGAAAGAGATAATGAATCAATAAACTCTCCGGTTGAAAATAGATATGTAAAATCCTGATAGGGATTGCTCTCATTCAGATCCCGGATCGATTTTCCAAGTTCAATCTTGTAAGTGGTATTCGGAATCAGCGTATCCTTCAGACGGATCGTCACCGTTTTTAATTTAAAATCTACATTCGGATTTATCTTAGGTACTGGCGATACGAGCAGGTTTTGCTGCACATCCTGAAGTTGAACATATTCATCAAAGGTCAATACGATCTTATTTCCCTGAAAACCAGTTGAATTATTGAGAGGGTTTGAATTTAATAGCACCGGAGGTATTGTATCCCTTAAGCCCCCTGTAGGCATACCTACTTGCGCACATCCTGAATATAATATGGATACTGCGTACAGAAAGGTTGTCAAAGCCAATAAAAACAGGGTATTTTTTATGTTCATTTTTATAAAAATTGAAGCTGCCTAATTTCAAAGGATCACGAAATCTGTTTTCCTTAAAGATTAAAAACGCTTCTTTCTACAATAAGACAATTAACCGGGCATTCTACTAATATACCTATCCATTTGTTTCATTTGATCAGCAATCTGAGGAGTAGTCGGATTTAATCTTTTTACTTTCCGGAAGTATTCTTTTGCTGCGCGAAATTCTCTTTTATTAATCATTAGAGATGTCAGCTGAAGAAACGCTGCAGCTTCATTTTCCTTATCAGGCAAACCCGCGCGGATTGCTTCTCTGATATACCTTTCAGCTTCTTTGTTATTCCCTTTTTGCATTGCCAGCATTCCTAATTGCAACTTATTAGATCCCTCAGCTTCCTTCATAGGTGTCCCCAAACTAAGACTCTTTTTCATGTTTACTTCAGCACTATCGAAGTTTTCATTAACCATGTCCAAATTTCCTCTAAGCGTATAATACACAGAGCGCACCGGTTTAATTAATAATGACGGAAACCAAATGGTATTTAAAACTTTTGCTGCACCCTCCATATCTCCATCCTCCATATAGCCCTGGATAAGTCGCATAGGACCAAAAAGAAAGTGACCTATGACTAAAACAGCCGCAATTACATAAAGTAAAAAAGAAGGCCAAAAACCCGCTTCCATATTTACAATGATAGCCCCTACTAAAAATACACCGCCCAAAAGGAGTCTGTATTTAATTATAAAATTTAAAAATTTCATATTCTGATATGTTTAAAACGATGCGATTAACTTTTTTGGAATGTTCGCAAATGTCCTACTTTTTTTCAATAAGAATAACTTCTCCTGCATTCATTAGTATTTAATTGGCGAATAATTTTTTTTTGATGTCAACAGAGAAACTCACCGTAAATATTTGTGAACCCAATTTATAGAAAACCCAACAGTGAGTTTTACAAAGAAGGCACTCGTGGCCGGAGAGAAAACCCTTTTTTTAAACGTCGTTTTGTAACTTGCCTAAATGCGCTATTTATTATTTACATGGTTTTTAATTCTTCCTTTTTCTAAGGTAAATGCTCAAATTGTAAATGTAGAAAGTAAGAGATTACAAAGTGACACTACCGGTTGGCTTGGTAGCATTGGTACTTCCTTCCAGCTAGAAAGTAGTGCCGTTAAAGTTGTCAATCTCGAAGCAGAAGCTCAAGTAGAATATAAGGCTCCAAGAAGTTTATACTTGTTTCTGGCAAATTACAAATTCTTAAAAGGTGAAGGGAAAACGTTCCAAAACAGTTTGTTTTATCATTTTCGATATAACTATAAAGTAGACAAGCTTCTCAGATGGGAGGGGTTCACACAATTGCAACAAAATAATATCGCAGGTATAAAAGCTCGTTTTCTATTAGGAACAGGTCCCAGATTTAAACTTTCCGGGTCGAAGAAATTGGCATTATTTGCAGCTACGGCAGCGAGGTATGAATATGAGCAGGAATTAACGTAACCTGTGATCACCCATCAAGATATCAGAAGCAGCAATTATGTTTCCCTGACCTGGAAACCTCTGGAAAACTTTCACATTGTCAGTACTTTATTCTATCAACCGCTGTATCGCAATTTTGCTGATTACAGAATCCTTCATGACCTTAGTCTGAATTTTAAGCTCACTAAAAACTTTTCCTTTTTGACAAACTGGAATTATTTATTTGATAGTGAACCTGCGGCGGCTATTCCAAATGAAATATTTCTTTTAAAAAACGGAATTGTTTATACATTTTGAGAATTTGGAAAAGATTTCTCTAAAAATAAAATCCGGAAAGACGAGTATATTTTCATCTTTCCGGTTATTTGTAGCCCCGCCAAGAATCGAACTTGGATCTAAAGTTTAGGAAACTTCTATTCTATCCATTGAACTACGGGGCCGGCATTTTGCATTTATTCATTTACACTCTACTTCCAAAAATACTCTTTGTAATTAAGGCAGCGATGGTAAACTTCCAAAGGCGGCCAAAATTAATGTAAATTTTAAAGAAATTAGGAGGGAAATTTGCATTAAAAAATAAATATGAATCATTTATTTAAACCGGTTAGGATTAGAAGCGTTGAACTGAGAAACAGGATTGTCGTTTCACCGATGTGTCAATATTCCAGTGTAGATGGATTTGCCAACAATTGGCATTTGGTACATCTTGGAAGCCGGTCTGTGGGCGGAGCGGGCTTAGTATTTTGTGAGGCTACTGCCATATCTCCTGAAGGAAGAATCTCACCGGATGATTTGGGAATTTGGAAAGATGAACATATCCCTTTTTTGAAAACGATCACCACTTTTATAAAAGAACATGGAGCGGCGGCAGGTATTCAACTTGCTCATGCCGGAAGAAAAGCCAGTCACTTAAGTCCGTGGAAAGGAAGAAGGCCCGCCACACAGGCTGAAGGCGGTTGGCAAACTATCGCCCCATCTGCTATTCCTTTTAAAGAGGGCGACCCGGTTCCCACAGAAATGTCTATAGAAGAAATTAAAACGGCTATCCGCCATTTTCAGGATGGTGCTAAACGTTCGCTTTATGCCGGCTTTGAAATCATTGAAATCCATGCTGCGCATGGGTACCTGTTCAACGAATTCATGTCGCCTTTGAGCAACCAACGAATGGATGAGTATGGAGGAAGCTTTGAGAACCGGATTAAATTTTTATTACAGACTGTGACTGCAATCAGAGAAGTAATTCCGGAGGGTCTGCCCTTATTTGTAAGGATCACATCTACTGAATGGGTGCCCAATGGCTGGGATGAAAACGATTCGGTAAAACTGGCGAAGATTCTGAAAGAAAAAGGTGTCGATGTGATTGACTGCTCTTCAGGAGGAAATTCTCACGACCAACAAATACCCGTTGCACCGCTTTACCAGGTTTCTTTTTCTGAGAAAATCAGAAAAGAGGCAGGTATTTTAACGGGTGCTGTTGGAATGATTACAACTGCGAAAGAAGCTGAACATATTTTATCCTCCGGGCAGGCAGATTTGATTTTACTTGGAAGGCAAATGCTTCGGGATCCCTATTTTGCTCTTCACGCGGCTCATGAATTTAATGAAGAAATCCCATGGCCTAATCAATATGAAAGAGCACAAAACTATTAATAGAATAATGACCTATAATAATTGCTGCTAACAGGTTTGAGTTTCCTATTCATTCGGATTCATCTAATCAATTATTGCAGGAATAAAATTAATTAGGGTTGAACAACCGATTGTACATCCGGGATTCTATTTGTAAGTGGGCGGATAAAAACGGATTGGTAAGGAGTGTAGTTATTAAAAAACCCACAGTTTCGCAGAAAAAACTGACCATTCAATATTCCCCCTGCATAATCCTTTCGATAACCTTTTGCAGCAGTATTATCATAGGTGAAAGTGCCCCGATTCAATTCATGCCATTTCCCATGTTTGTCCCGGATCCATTGGTTTCCAAATAAAACCTGGCGTTCTTTGTCTCCTTGATCGGGACTGAAATTTTCCAGAAAAGAATGAAAGCGCTTTAAATAGGTATTGGTTAGTGGCCTTTTAAAGGAGGCAATTAATTTCCACTCATCTTTCTCCGGAGCAAAAAAGTAAGCTGTATAAATCGTGTTGCCATTTCCATCCGGATAGCCGTTGAGCAGAAACCTATAAGTATTTCCCGCAATCCAGTTATAACGTAAAAAGCTCTGACCACCTGATCCCTCATTTCCAAATTCACCGGTATTTACTCCCTCCCCTTTTTTCAGCATTTCTATGCGTTGGTCGGCCGGAATCTCTTTTGGATTATCTGTATTAAAAGGACTCCAAACACTGAATAAAACCCGCCTTTCGGTCGCTGAATTTACCTGAATTCCAAAATACCCTTCTGCAAAGCCATTTGCCATATAATAAGAGCCAATGACATCTTCCCCCTGCGGTACGGTGATTTCATTGTAGAACCACTCTGCATCTATATCACTACCAAAGGGGTAGCTCATATGTACAGAGGGTCCTCTTCTTCCCCAATAAAAGAAATTTTCTTCATTGGATTTCACGAAAGCAGTTTGACTATTGATCGCCGTTCCGCCTAATTGATATTCACTGATTTCTGCATAAGTATTTCCGGTTTTTGATAATCCGCTTAAGGTGATTTTTAAATAGCCCGTATCTTTTATGTTCCACTTACCGGCAGAGTACCATTTCCATTCACCGGCATCTACCTCCACTTTCTTATTTATACCATTTACGGATATTGAAAGCTCACTTTTTGAATCCGCTTTTGCTTTTAGTTTTAATTCCAAAGTACCGGGTGTTTGAGTACGCACACAGGTATCGAAACTATTCTCTGACTGCCAGTTTTGAATTCCCTTATTAGTAAGTTCCCGATTTGCATTTTTAGACCATGTATTTCCACCAAGGGGAACAATGACGGAAGGGCTATCGGTATTTGAAATGTTTTTGGCTGAATTTATGGATGATCCACAGGAAAATAAAAAGAATGCACAAATAGCTATCAAACAATATTTCATTTTTTTGATCTTATTAAGGTAGATGATTAAATAAATGGACCAGGAATAAAAATATCAATTAAGATTGATTTAAGGATAAACAACCGTTTGCTTCATTTTACCCAATCAGGGGGAAGGGTTAATACATGCTCTTTTACCAAATAAAAAGCTTCCCCCAAACGGAGGAAGCCTCTACTTAACCTAAAATCAATCAACTCATCTTATTGTTTTTGCTTATCCTTTTTATCCATGTCCTTTCCAATTATATACCCACTGGCAGCACCAACTACTGCACCTACAACCGCACCCACGCCTTTTTTCTTGCTGACAATAATCGCCCCGCCTGCTGCTCCCGCTGCTCCACCAATAACGGCACCTGTTGTGGCCTTATCCCAACCTTTCTTTTTTTGCGTTTGAGGAGTTGAAGAAGTTGTACTCCCATTTGTACCGGCACCACTTCCTGGATTGATAGGTGGGGTTGCTACCGTTGTTTCTTGTTTACCCTGACCTTTTTCAACATAAACCGGAGCGGTACTCCCCTTTCTTGAAGGAGCATTGACTGTTTTCTTTTTATAACTTCCGGGAATTGTTTTTTCCTTTACCGGTTCAATTACCGGATCTTCAACTGTAACTCCCGCAATTGTATCTGAATAAATATTACTGTTCGTATATACGGTTGAATCCCTGAGTAATTGTATATCTCTTTGTGTTGTTTCGTTTTTGTCATTTGAATTACATGCTGCAAGGGCAGTAATCATAACGATTGAGAGTATTAAGTTTTTCATGATGTTCTGTTTTATGGTCAACTAATATTGGTTGATGTATTATAGAGCATTAATTCAATCGGGAGTTTAATCGAATACTCAGCATTGACAAAACCTTAACATGAAACCATTTTGCAGACAGAACCTTTCACTTGAATTAATCGGCTGCTTCAGTCAATAAATTTGGTGCTAATTCTTTTCAGGTCTTCAAATAAACCAATATGAATTTTGGAACAAAAGCCTTTACTCTATTGAGTTTTATCGAAATAAATGACTCAGGGCAATTCCTCTTTTAAAGGAATGCGGATGAGTAAATATTCCTTCAATAAGAAGGATTATTTCCAATTATAGAAGCATGTGAAAATCGTAGAAAAAAAAGAATGGAACTTTCTTAATTCATTTGAAAGTTTGGATTATTAAAAGTCGCCTGCTTATGTAGGTGAACTTCCCATTTCCAGGCGGTATCCATCATATCATCCAGAGTGTATTTTGGCTCCCATTTGAGCTCTTCTCTTGCAAGAGAATTATTCGCATAAATTGCCACTACATCTCCCGGACGGCGAGGACCAATTTTATAATTTAACTTAACGCCACTTACTTTTTCGAAAGCCTGTATTGCTTCCAATACAGTTACCCCCTCACCTGTACCCAGATTAAAGATTTCCACTTTTTTCCCATTCTCATTATTCATGGAATGTTGTAATGCAAGTGTATGAGCGTGTGCAATATCACATACATGTATATAATCGCGCAGGCAGGATCCATCCCTTGTTGGGTAATCCGCACCATGAACGGTCAGTTTAGAAATTTTACCTATAGCTGTTTGTGTAATAGCGGGAACTAAATTCTCTGGTTTCCCGAGAGGTAATTCACATATAAGGATGGATGGATGCGCTCCCACCGGATTAAAATACCGAAGCAATACACTTTTCATTTCACTTACAGCGGTGCAATCATTTACGACAGTTTCACCCATTTGCTTGGTGGCGCCATAGGGAGATTCTGCAGATTTTATCGGACTATTTTCTGTCACAGGAATTTCGTCAGGACTTCCATAAACAGTGCAGGAAGATGAAAAAATAAAATGAGGCACTTTAAATTCCTGTGCACATTTTAAAATATTAATGAGAGAAACCATGTTGTTCTGATAATAAGACAGAGGCAAATTGACGGATTCCCCAACCGCTTTATAAGCCGCAAAATGAATGATTCCCTGAATATCTGTATTTTCCTGAAAAATGGCAAAGGTGTCATCGAAATTGCAAAGATCTACTTTGTAGTTTTTAATCGACTTTCCGGTTATTTGCCTGATGCCTTGTAATAGTGCGGGGGTAGATTTGGAATTGTCATCCACACAAATAGGCTCGAACCCATTCTCTATCAAATCCACAATTGTATGTGCACCAATATAACCGCATCCACCTGTAACTAATATTTTTTTCATGTTACAAAGTAAATAAATAGTTTGCTATGAAAATACAACCGGAAATATTAAATGATATATCCAGTAAACAAGAGCGGCGAGAAGCGCACTAATTGGTATAGTAATAATCCAGGCCCAGAGTAAATTCACCGTAATACCCCAGCGTACAGCAGAAAGTCTTTTTGTAGCTCCCACACCTATAATAGAACCCGCAATAGTGTGCGTACTACTTACAGGGATCTTTAAAAACTCTGTCACAAAAAGTGTAATAGCTCCCGCAGTTTCAGCAGCTACTCCTTCAAATGGTGTCACCTTGGTAATTTTAGTTCCCATGGTTTTAATAATCTTCCAACCACCGCTTAAAGTACCAATAGCAATCGCCGCATAACAGGAGAGTGGAACCCACACCGGCATTTCTTCAAATGATCCGATTGTTCCATGAGCAATTAATGCAGCCGTAATGATACCCATTACTTTTTGGGCATCGTTTCCACCATGCCCAATACTAAAAGCTGCAGAAGAAACTAATTGAAGCTTTTTAAACCATTTATTAGCACTCGCTGTATTTAAAGTATTCAGAAAGAAAGTAAACGCAGCCATTACAAATATGATAAATGTCAGTAAAACCCATTTAAAATTATGGGAGGTAAACAAGACATTCATATAATAGCTATCGTAGTAAGAAATGATTTTTGTTTCATCGAATTCCAAAAATTTTGCAAGAAAAAGGAATAGGGTCGCTATTATTGTGAGCGATATCACCTTAGGTATATGTCCTTTCCGAAATGAGTTTAGAAACCAGAGTGAAATGACATAAGCCATGATCATTCCAATTAAAGGAGCGATAAAAATAAATCCGGCAATAAGTAAAATCGGCTCTGGATTAACAGAAGAAAATCCGGCATGTGCAATTGCAGCACCCGCAAAACCCCCAATCAATGCATGTGACGAAGAGGAAGGAATTCCAAACCACCATGTGAATAAATTCCATACAATTGCTGCCACCAATCCTGAAAACACTACAGCCAGTGTGATAAACTCTTGCTTAACTGTATTGGCAATGGTGTTTGCCACTCCATGTTCTTTAAAAATAAAAAATGCCACGAAATTAAAAACTGCCGCCCAAACTACTGCCTGAAAAGGAGTTAGCACCTTTGTAGAAACGATAGTGGCTATAGAATTAGCAGCATAGTGGAAACCGTTTATATAGTCAAAAATTAATGCTAATGCTATGGTTACGATGAGAAAAGTCATAATTAAATTTGCGGATTCTTTGATAGATTCTTAGCTAAAAGGAGCTTGATATCTTAAGCATACTTGATAATGATGGATTCGATCACATTGGCCGCATCTTCACATTTATCCGTAACAACTTCCATCACCTGATAGATTTCTCTTTTCTTAATCACTTCTTTAGCGTCAGGTTCGGTTTCGAATAATTGCTCGATACTGGTATCAAAAAGATCATCGGCCTGGTTTTCAATACTATTAATAGCAACCATAGCATCCGTAACTTTTCTAAGATTTTTCATATCTCTTAGTTCTGCTACCGCTTTGCGGACTTCCGTACAACCTGCCAAAATCAATTCGGCAAATTTATGAAAGGAGTGATGATCCGGATTAACTTTATAAAAGTTTATTTTTTTTGCGGAAGCATAAATATAATCGCAAATATCATCCAGAGCAGTAGCCAGGTAATTAATATCCTCCCGATCAAAAGGAGTAATAAAATTCCTTCCTAATTCGGTAAATATGCGATGAGTGTAATCGTCATTAACGTGTTCAAGATCTTCAATCTCCTTGATAAGAAGAGCACGTTTTTCAAAATCTTTTTCATGAACAACCTCATTTAATCTTGTAGCCATTTGGATAACTACATCAGAAACATTCTCAAAGAGTTGAAAAAAAACTTTGTCCTTCGGGAGAAAAAGTTTCAAGATAGAATTAAATGCCATTTTCAGAGTTTGTGGCAAAACTAAGACTCCGGGAGCTTTATTAACAACTTATTTGATTGTTAATAATTTCTTAACATAACAATATGGAAATACAGATAAAAACTACGTACTGATGGAAATAAAATATAAGTGCTTATATGCAATAGTTATAAGAGGATAAACGCTGACTCAAAATCTGAATTCAAAATCGTGTTATCGGTTGTGTTTTATAAGGGTATTTATATACATCCAAAACGCTGTTCCTTAAACTGAACTACTGATCGCATTTCTGACCGTCTTTCTTTCTTCATCTTCAGCATCATTCTCCAAAATCGCTTTTACAAAAACATCCGTTATCTAATTCGACACCGAAAATGTTCCTTTCAAATTCTATTCTCTAACAAAATATCTGTATAAAAAATACCGACAATTAAACCGGCAATAATACAGAGCGAAAACAAGATATTTTAAGGATAACCTTAGCATAACATTTCGGTAATGTTTCGATAACATGAGAAGATTCTCTTTGCATCATCAAAAAAACAAGATGAACTATGAGAATGTACTTACCAATTTTTACCCTGCTTTTTCTTACCCTGAATACTTTTGCCCAGCAAGGAAAAGTTGAAGGAAAAGTAATCGATGCAAAAACAAATATGCCGCTGCCCGGTTCCTCCATTATTATAAATGGAAGTACAAGCGGAGCCATTGCAGATCTTGATGGGAGATACACTCTTAGTGTTAAGGCAAATGAAGAAACCTTTTTGAATATTTCCTCTTCCGGTTATTCTCCAAAGGAAATATCCGGCATAATAGCCAGGCCCGGAGAAGTGATCACATTAAATGTATTGCTTGAAACAAATTCCAAAATAGAAAATGAGATCGTGATCATACGCACGACACGCCGGCAGGAAACCACCGCTGCATTGATTGCTTATCAAAAAAACACAAATACGGTTTCCCAGGTAATATCTGCTGAAAGCATTAAACGGTCGCCAGATAAAAATACCGGGGAAATTTTAAAACGCGTTCCGGGAATTTCTATTCAGGAAGGGAAATATATTATCGTTAGAGGGCTAAATGACCGGTATAATCAAACCATGCTGAATGGGATTTTAATGGGAACAACAGAACCGGATAGAAAAACATTTTCCTTCGATATTTTCCCTGCGGGAATAATTGATAACATTATTATCAATAAAGCATTTGTTCCGGAGTTTTCCGGTGAATGGGCCGGGGGAATGGTGCAGATTAATACGCGGGATGTACCTTCAAAAGACTACCTGAATATATCAGTAGGCACCGGGTTCAATACGCAGACTATCGGACAGGATTTTTATACTTACAAAGGTGGACAGCTTGACTGGCTTGGTATTGATGATGGTTATCGGTCTATACCGAAAAATCTTCCCGGGAAAAATTCTTTTAAATCCCTGGATCGCGAAAATAAATCGGCACTTGGAAGAGAGTTTCAAAATGTTTGGAGCTCTGATAAAAACAATGCTGGTTTTCCAGCCCTGATGAGCCGCACTTTTCAATTGAATGGAGGGGTTAACAGACGAATTCGAAAAGAAAGCAAATTCGGTGCTGTAATGGCCCTAAACTACAACCAATCAAATAAGAGAACAGATTATTCTGTCAATCGCTTGTTCACAGTAGCAAATTATATCGCAGATATTTCATACGATTACCAGGACAAAAAATATAGCCGCGATGTTTTATGGGGAGGACTGGCAAATTTTACGCTTCAACTGGGAAGAAATCACAAGGTTTCTTTTAAGAATTTATTCAATGTCAACTCGACAAATTATGTAACCGAAAGAACAGGAAAAGATTTTGATTTTGTACCCGGAGCTGGGGCAAATGTCAAAGCCACTGAGCTGGCTTTGAAAACAAATACTTTTTTCAATACATCGCTTTCTGGCGACCATAATTTCCCGGCATTGAACACAAAATTCCATTGGTATGGAAACTTCAACATCCTGGATCAATACATCCCTGATCAAAGAAGAATTCAATACATACAGGAGCCGGAAGCAGGAGCACCTTATAAGTTATTGATCGGAGCTTCTCAAAGTTCTCAAAAATCCGGCAGCCGCTATTACGGATTTCTTACTGACTACAACTTTACCGGAGGAGCAGGTGCCACAAAAACCTTTGATCTTTTTGATCAAAAACAATCGATCAAAGCAGGCTATTTCTTACAAGTGAAAGATCGCGCATTTGATTCCCGCCCATTTGCAATTTACCTGCCCTCCAACAACCCGGATTTAATTTTACTTCCTGCGGATAAAGTTTTCAATCCTGAAAATTTTGGAGACGGCACAAACAACAAATTTGGATTCAATGAAATTACGGGTGATCAATATAGTTATATCGCTTATACAGTGCTTAATGCCGGTTACATCCAATTAGAAAACGCATTTTCAGATAAGCTGAAAGCAACCTACGGTTTGAGGGTCGAAAATTATAATCAGGTAACCGGAAGTATGAAAAAAAGTGATCACAGGCATTTGCATACAGAAGTAATTGACTTTCTGCCGGCATTAAATATGACTTATCTGCTAACGCAAAAAACAAATATCCGATTATCAGCTTCCAAAACGGTGATCAGGCCGGAGTTTCGGGAGTTAAGCGATTTTGCCTTCTACGATTTTGATCTTGGAGCAACAGTCACAGGCAACAAGGCCCTGAACCGTACTCAGGTTTCGAATCTGGATCTTAGGTATGAATTGTATCCTCGTTCAGGAGAATTAATTACTGCAGGAGTTTTTTATAAATACTTTAAAAAACCAATCGAATTATTCTACAACCCGGCTTCGGGTGGTGCAAGTACATTTAATTACCTGAATGCAGATCAGGCATACAGTTATGGCGCAGAGGTGGAATTCAGAAAACGACTTGATTTTTATGACGCGTTGAAAAACATCACCGTGCAAACAAATATTTCCTATGTGTACAACAGAGTCACTAAAAGTGATGCAAAACTGGACAGGCCAATGCAGGGTCAAAGTCCTTATGTCATCAATGCTTCCGTTCAATATGACTTGCCCAAAATTGATCTGAGTACAACGCTTCTTTTTAATCAAATCGGAGACAGAATATTTTATGTGGGAGGAAATGACTTTCCACCGGTAACAGAAAAACATCGTTCACTACTTGACTTTCAAATAGCAAAAAAGATCCTCAATAAATCCGGCGAAATAAAATTAAATATTAGCGATGTTTTGAACACAAACAACCTCTTTTACCTGGATATGGACCTGGACAGAAAGTACAGAAAATCCGTAGATGCTTTAGCTATCCAACGAAAATCAGGAAGCACCATTAGTTGTTCATTTTCTTACAACATTAAATAAATAATCATTTAAACAAAACAATTTCCTTAACCATCCCTAAAAAACAAAAAAGGGATAACAATTTGAAAACAATTAAACATTAATCAATGAAAAAGAAATTAATTTATTTCTCTCTGATTGCACTCCTCACCAATGTGGGATGTAGAAAAATGGAAGTAGATGCAGACTCAGACAACAACGGAAACGGGAACACAACCGAGAACGTTATCTTGGAAGGACGTATTACCGAAAACAGATTGCTTAAAGCAAAATACACCTACAAGCTTCGTGGCCTGGTGTACGTCACAAATGGGGCACAATTGACGATTGAGCCAGGAACAAAAATAGTGGGAGAAAAAAGCAAAATGGGCGGCCTGATTATTACCCGGGATTCAAAAATTATTGCCGACGGGACAGCAGATAAACCGATTGTATTTACCTCAGAAGAAGAGAGTCCTCAAAGAGGAGATTGGGCAGGATTAGTCCTTTTAGGAAATGCACCCACCAATGCTTCGTTTAATGGCCAGGAAGGAGTAGGAGAAATTGAAGGTGGCATTAACAATAGTGAAGGATTAGGATTGTATGGTCGTGGAGCCAATTCCAACGCGGCAGATAATAGTGGCATTTTAAGATATGTACGCATTGAGTATGCAGGGTATGCTTTCTTACCAGATAAAGAAATTAATAGTCTGACATTTGGTGGAGTAGGTAACGGAACAATCGTAGATCATGTGCAGGTTTCTTATTCCAATGACGATTCTTTTGAATGGTTTGGAGGCACAGTAAATTGTTCGCATTTAATTTCTTACATGGCACTTGATGATGATTTTGATACGGATAATGGGTATTCCGGAAAAGTTCAATTTGGAATTATCATCAGAGATTCATCTGTAGCGGATATATCTAAAGCGGAGGGTTTTGAAAGTGACAATGACCCTAACGGAAGCCAATTAAAACCACAAACAAAAGCGGTGTTTAGCAATTTCACTGTACTTGGGCCAAAGGCTGAATTAAATAATACCGGAAACAGTTTATTTTTAGCGGGTGCACAAATCCGGAGAAACTCTTCCATGTCTCTTTTCAATTCCATTATCATGGGCTGGCCTACCGGTATCCTGATCGATGCGAGTAAAGGATACACAACAGATAACAATCTTGGTGATGGATTAAATATTCAAAATAATATCATTGCCGGATGTCCGGTACCTGTAAAATATGCAGCAAGTACTTCCCTGCCTACAGGGGCTACTTCCGAAAGCATTCAGGCATGGTTTAACACACCGGCATTTGGAAATACGATTTTACAGAAAAATAGTGATGTAAAATTGGAAGATGCATTTAACTACGCAAAGCCGGATGTGAATCCAAAACCCGGATCCATTGCGTTAACGGGTGCTTCCTTCTCACACAACTTATTAAAAAATGGCTTTACTACGGTGAATTATCGTGGCGCAGCCGGATTAAATGACACCTGGTATAAGGGCTGGACAAAATTTTAAATCCCTCAGAAACATAAGAAGTGGTGTTATGCAGAATCTACCAATTCAGCAATCACCCCGCATTCCTGCGGGGTGATTTTTTTTTATATAAATGAGATGATAACCATTTTAGGATTCCCTAAAAATCGGCAGATGTATAAGTCATTAAATTGAAGATGGATTCAACATGGTTTGAATCGCCTTTTTGGCAAAATCTTTTTGCACCAATTTCCCGCTGATAGCAGCTCTTTCTTTTAATAATTGATCCCAATGATCTGTCCCCTGCCAGAAAATCTTTTTTAACTCTGCAATGGCATCCGGACTGCTATGGGATAATACATTTGAAAGTCGCTCTACGGAATCATCCATATTTTGAAGGCTCTCGTGTACTTCTGCAAATAAACCTTTCTTTTTTGCCCATTCAGAATTGCGCCACATGGTGGCATCTATTGCTAATTGACTATAAGCAGAGGTTCCTATTTTTCTTTCTACTGCTGGTCCTACTACAAAAGGTCCTATCCCTATGGCAAGCTCACTTAACTTAACAGAAGCTCCCTCCATAGCAATGGCATAATCTACCGCGGAAGCTATCCCTACTCCTCCTCCAACACATTTTCCGTGAATACGACCGATAATTGGTTTGGAACATTTCCGCATTGCATTAATCACATTTGCGAAACCCATAAAAAAATCCAGTCCTTCTTTTTCATTGGAGATCGCAGCAAGTTCTTCAAAGCTTGCTCCCCCACAGAAGGCACCTTCACCGGCACTTTTTAAAATAATCACTTTTGTATCATGCGTACCTGCATAATGAATTTCATGAGCAAGACGATCCAGCAATTTTGCCGGTAAAGAATTGCCTTTAGGATGATAAAACTCTATGGTCATTATCCCATGTTCTGTCGAGGATTTCACATATCCTTCCGGGTGATTTTCTTTCATATATTATCTTTTCTATAGTTTAGTAATTACATTTCCTTTTTTCGCACCATCGTCAAAATAGTTGCGACTCCAACCACGGGCTCTTCTGTCTCATCTAATATTTCCACATACCACTTTACAATTCCCCGAGGAATATCACTTCCTTTCACAACAGGTTCATCCGGCTTTACTTCCTTCAATTCCTGTGCTATTTTTTCTTTACAGGTAAAACGAATAAAGATATCTGTGCCTG
>JBDSBN010000291.1:0-6744 GCA_039921585.1 Ginsengibacter sp.
GTATTGAGGGGATTATTTGCCCGAAAAATGCCCGTCACGGTAAAAATTTACTTGAAACGCGAAAATACTGAAATGAATTGGATGCAGGATAAGTTTCTAAATAAGAACTTAATTGCCCTCCTCTATAATTACACTGCTTTGTTTATTTCCGAAAAACCTTTAAAAGTCAATCTTCGCAAAGCAAATATAATTCCGATAGGTACATGGTACAATCATTTGATTGGCACTCACCTGCTTTGCATATCTGGGCATAAACTCATATCCTTTATCCAGACTACGAAGCGGAGGATTCCGGATAATTTCACCATCAGGGGTGACACTTTGTTCAACTAACAACTGACGTCTTCTTTCAATTTCATTAAATAAAAAGTGTAATTCACCTCCGCTACGCATTAATGCATATGAAAGAAAATTATCGTTCCCATCATCGAATTGTGTTTTATGCAACACACTCGTCCATTCCAACTTACCAGTGTTATCCATACTCATTACAAAAATATTGTTGTAATAATATCTGGTTTGAGAATTATAGTCGTAAAATCTATTCCCATAATATCCATATGAATAAGGCGAATAATAATTGTAATAATAAGGGGAAGAAAAAGATGGATATCCATATAAGTAATCATATCGATTCCATGGATTTGATCTGGATTGCGAATAAAAATCTTCGGCTGTCAAAATAAATCCACCATCTCTTTTAAGGATAACTTCTCTTATGAAATAATCATTTAATGCTGTTTTGGAAGCCCCCTGATCCTTCGCTGCAGCCCTTGCCTGATCTCCAAATACGACTCTCCTTAAAGATGCTATTTCGTTATTTCCTTCATTGATTACACCAGTAAATAAACCTTCCACATTACCTCTTCTTTTCGTATAAAAAAAGGAGTTTATAATATATGTATTATTCAGATTATCGACTTTCAATTTGATTTCATCCAGAAAATAATCCCCTAGTTCCAATTGGGTCAATGCAAAAGTATCCTCTTGCGGAGCCTTGCTTACCAAATATAATTCTTTAATAAAATCCCGGGAGCTAGACCGATCCCCTTTACTAAAAACAAAATTCCCCTGATTTGTGAGCAGAAAATCGCTAAAAACATTTTTACGATCTTCATAATCAGTTTCAATTCTTGATCTCTTGATTAATTTCATATCACTATCAAAAAGAAGGGTTGTAAAATTGAATTTTTCATTCTTCTTTTGGATTTTATAAATCATCACCTTTGATTTATCCTCACTATAAATTGTGCTGTAAATTTTATTATCCGCAAAAAAGTTGATGGATGTGGTATCTAATTCAATTGGATCAATCAGCAATTTCCCCTTCCCGTTTACTTTTACAGCCATATTGTAAACGATGTTTCTTTTTTGATATTGATAAATGATCCAGGCATAATCCGGATAGGAAATAAAATCAACATTTAAGGTTTTATCTCCCATAAAAAGCAGTTCTGTTTTATCGATCATTCTCATAGAATTATCGTACACACTTATGTTATGATTATTCCGGTTATTTTTATAAATCAGAAAATTCCCTTCCACTTTACCAATAATTTCAAAGTTCAAACTTCTACTATCACTCGATTCAGGTTGACTATAGGTAATTTGTTGTGCGTACGCCGATAAGCAAAAAATACTGGCAAAGAAATATACTGCGAGATGTTTCATACTTTATTTTATTTTGTGGTTTCGCCACTAAAAGTGGTTACTTTTAATGCTTAATAAATTTACGGAAAATATTATGGCTGTTGTTTTAATAAGTGGTGGAAGTGGTCTTGTAGGTACAAATTTAACAAGGCATTTAATAGAAAGAAATTTCAAGGTAATTATTTTAACAAGAAAAAAAAATAAGCCTTCACATCATCCAAATATATCCTATAGTTATTGGAATATTCAGAATAAAATAATTGATACGGAGGCGTTAAAAAAAGCAGATCATATTATTCACCTGGCAGGCGCAGGGGTCATGGATAAAAAATGGACAGATGATTACAAAAAAACAATCGTCAATAGTCGCACTAAATCCGCCAATCTAATTATTAAAGCATTAAAAGAAACAGCCCATAAAGTAAAAACATTTATCTCTGCTTCTGCCATTGGTTATTATGGTCCGGATCCGCACATTCTAACAAACAAAGATGGATTTGCAGAATCAGATCTTCCCTCCAATGATTTTTTAGGAGAAACATGTGTGCTATGGGAAGCGGCGAGTGAGCCGGTTAAATCCATGGGTATTCGAAGAGTTGTTTTTCGATTTGGAATTGTTTTGGCGAATGAAGGTGGTGCTCTTAAGGAATATAAAATGCCTTTAAAATTTGGTTTAGCCACCATTTTTGGAAGTGGCAAACAAATGATGAGCTGGATTCATCAAGATGATTTGAGTAGAATGATTTGTGAAGGAATTGAGAATGATTATATTTCTGGTGTATACAATGCAGTAGCTCCTGAGCCTGTTCTACAAAAAAAATTCATGACCATATTGGGAGAAAAAATGAGAGATAAATTTTTCATCCCATTACATGTTCCTTCTTTTATGCTCAAATTAATACTTGGACAAAGAAGTATCGAGCTTTTGAAGAGTGCTACTGTGAGTGGAAAAAAAATTAAAGCAACCGGATTTACTTTTTTATATCCATCTGTCCGAAGTGCGCTTGACGAACTCACGAAAAAGTAAATCACTATCTTCTTCTGATTTACAAATCATCCTTTGTAAATTTCCTGATAGCAATGAAGTAGTAAGCGAATATAAACGCAACACTTGAAAGGACCAGTACCCATACATCCGGAGCATTCTGATACACCACACTTTTTGCGAAAGGTGTCGGAAGCATTACATCCGTTACCTGAAGAGGTAAGAAATAACCAACCGGACTTAACTCAAGTTTCAAATTCACAAAAGTGGTGATGATAAATTCAAAGATTAATCCGTATAAAAAAAACACAGCAATGGCAGCACCACTTCTTCTGAAAAGTATTGCCAGGAACATTGCGAAAGTGATGTAAGCAACGGTTTGAATGAAAATATATCCGATATTTTCCATCCCGGATACTGAAAAAACGGAGCCTGTGGCTGTAAGTCCAATCAATAATGCAACAAGAAATATAAAAATAGTGGCCGCTAGTGAGAATAATATTGCAAATACAAATTTTACTGTAACAAACTGTTGACGGGTCCATCCGTCAATAATATTTTGGCGATGGGTTTTGAAATTAAACTCATTCGTCAAAAGCATGATAAAAAGAATTCCCGGAAAATATAAAAGCCAGCTGCTCATAAATCCGACAGTAGCCCATACATTGGGAAAAGTATAAGGACTTCCGATCAACGCTTCACCCATGGGTAAATTCTGCATCGTAAGTTCCTGGATATACAATCCTGTATAATTTATACCGACTATCGCAAAGGCATAAAGAATGGTAAAAATCCAGAAGGCTTTGTAGTTTTTAACTTTCAGCCATTCAACTTTCAATAAATGTAGCATGCTATTTAGTTGTTATTTGTCAGTTCTAAGAATCTTGCTTCCAGGCTTTTCTTTTTCAATAAGAGATGATTTAATACGATCCCATGCTCAAAGCAATAGCGGTTTACTTCCGACATATTTGTGGTTCCAACTGGAAAAAAGATTCTAATCATTGATCGATCATTTGTTACCCGATTGATACCAGGCATTTTCGATAAAATTTCAAAAAGTCTTGTATTGTCTGACGAGGCCACCTCTACCATATCCTCATTGGAAAGAATTTCACTCACTTTTCCGGAAGTAATTAATTGGCCATTTTTTAAAATAGCAACATGTGTACAAACTTTCTCCACTTCATCTAAAAGATGACTTGCCATAATAATTGTTTTACCCTGGCGATGAAGCTCTTTAATTAATTCCCTAATTTCAGCAATTCCCACAGGATCTAATCCGTTTGTCGGCTCATCGAATATGAGCACATTGGGATTACCAAGAAGTGTGGATGCAATTGCAAGCCTCTGTTTCATTCCTAAGGAATAGGTATTAAATTTTGAATCTTTTCTTTTGGTGAGATCAACCATTTCCAAAACACGGTCGATATCTTTTTTACCTCTTTGTTTTATTTCAGCAGCTATTACCAGGTTCTCTTTACCAGATAAATAATGATAAAAATTAGGGGTTTCCAGCAAAGTACCAATTCTACTCCGATGTTGTGCGGTTGGTTTCTCTCCAAATAATTGATAACTCCCGGATGTTGGCCTCAAGATATCCGTAATTGTTCCCAAAGTAGTTGTCTTTCCACTTCCATTGGGACCTAATATGCCAAAAACAGTCCCTTCCGGAACGGAAAAACTCACATCATTCAGAGCACGTACTCTTCCATAATTTTTGGATAAATTCTCAACAGTTAAAATGGACATAAGCGGTATATTAAAAAAAGTTTTTGCAAGATAGTTTATGTGACTATGAATTCAGACTTTTTTTCCTGAGAAATAAATTTACAAAAAGCTCACAAAACTAATTGAAACCCAAGAATAGAAGACACATATTTTTCCAGCAATAGATCAGATATTCCTCCTTTTCTTTAAGTTGTAAAATAGAAATACATGAATAAGTATTGCATTAAAAAAGCGCCCTGAATTACAGAGCGCTAATGATTTGTTTGTAACTTAATTCCTTATTGGCTTTCCCGTCTTCAATACACTTTGTAATCTTTCAAGCGTTTTCTTTTCTCCACATAAACTTAAGAAAGCTTCACGCTCCAGATTTAATAAATACTGCTCGCTTACAAGAGTGGGTTCACTTAAATCTCCGCCGCACATCACGTAAGCAAGTTTCCTGGCAATTTTCACATCATGATCGCTAATATAGTTTCCACGAAACATCCCATTTATACCTGCGTATAGCATGCCCAATCCTTGCTGACCTAACACTTTTACATCTGTTCTTTCTACAGGTTGGGTATATCCGCGATCAAACATATCAATGGCACTTTGTTTCGCATCAGCAATACGACGCGATTGATTCATACTGATTTCATCATGCCCTTTTCGTAATATGCCCAAATCAAATGCTTCTTGTGCAGAAGTTGAAACTTTAGCTGTTCCAATTGTAATAAACCGGTTTTGCAAAGGAATGGTTTCCGGTTCGTTGTGCTGCATTTCGTCAGATGCGCGCAAAGCAAATTCTTTGGTACCGCCGCCTCCGGGAATGAGACCAACACCCAATTCTACCAGTCCAATATATGTTTCGGCTGCTGCCTGTACTTTATCACTATGCAGACTCATTTCACATGCACCACCAAGAGTGAGGGAATGCGGAGCCACGATTACCGGAATAGATGAATAACGTATACGCATCATCGAGTTTTGAAACATCCTGATTGCCATATTCAACTCATCGAATTCCTGCTCGGCAGCCAACATAAAAATCATTCCCACATTAGCACCAGCGCTAAATTGAGGTCCTTCATTAGCGATTACGAGGCCTTTATACTTTTCTTCTGCCAGAGTAATGGATTTATTGACGGCTTCCAGCACTTCACTTCCAATACTTCCCATTTTTGTATTCCAGGAAAGTCCAACTACATCATCCCCTAAATCTACGAGGGTGCAGGCGCTGTTTTTCCAAACCGTTTTTTCTTTCAGATCACTTAAAATAATAAAGGAATCACCGCCGGGAAGTGGCAGGTAATTTTTTGAACTAACATCGTAATATAATCGTTTTCCATCCGTTACTTTATAAAATGACTTATTCCCTTCAGCAATAAATTCCTCTACCCAGGCAGCTACATGATAACCGGCTGCTTTCATTGCTTCGGTTGTTTCTTTAACCCCCAAAACATCCCATGACTCAAACGCCCCTATCTCCCATCCAAAGCCTGCTTTCATGGCATCATCAATTCTGTATAACTCATCGCTGATTTCCGGAATGCGGTGGGAAATATAGGAGAAGAGACTATAGTGAAATAATTGATAGAATTCACCCGCTTTATCCGTCCCCATGGATAAGGCTTTGAGTCTTGCTTTGAGATCTTCAATTGGTTTTGCCATTTCAAGAGTGGCAAATTTTGGTCTTTGTCTGGGAGCATATTCAAACGTTTTCAGGTCAAGAGTTTGAATTTCTGACTTTCCGCCTTCTCCCTTAATTTTCTTGAAAAATCCTTGTCCCGTTTTGTCACCTAACCACTTCTTTTCAACCATCTTCTGCAACCAGGATGGAATGGCGAAAACTTCTTTGGCTTCATCATCCGGGCAATTATCCCTGACTCCTTCAGCCACCTTTACCAGAGTATCTATTCCGACCACATCTGCAGTACGAAAAGTAGCTGATTTTGGCCGGCCAATAATGGGTCCGGTTAATGATTCGATCTGATCAATGTTCAGGTCCAGTTTTTCCATCAAATGAAAGATAGACATGATCCCGAATACGCCTATCCTGTTAGCTATAAACGCAGGAGTATCTTTCGCCAGAACCGTTGTTTTCCCTAAAAATAAATCACCATAATGCATCAAAAAATCAATCACCTCCTGATCTGTATATTCTGTAGGAATAATTTCCAGCAATCGTAAATACCTTGGCGGATTAAAAAAGTGTGTACCACAAAAATGCTTTTTAAAATCATCACTTCTACCTTCCGCCATCATGTTAATAGGGATACCGGAAGTGTTTGATGTAATAAGCGTTCCGGGCTTTCTGTATTTTTCTACTTCAGTAAAAACAGATTGTTTTATATCAAGCCTTTCAACAACAACTTCTATTACCCAATCACAATCGGCAA
>JBDSBN010000292.1:0-19388 GCA_039921585.1 Ginsengibacter sp.
GGTATTAAACCAAAAACTGCCAATAATAAAAATTTGACGGATAATTTTAGGCCAAAGAATCCAAAATTTGGTTGGATTGATTGGAATGAAACGACAATGCAGGGAACATTTATCACATATCCTGAAAGGGAACATGTTCCAGAGAATATCAAAGAATCGCTTATTGTGGAATTGTATAGTAAGTAAGGATTTGATTGGAGAGAGAGAGTTTATTTTTAAAATCATTTAAATATTAATACATAATGGCCATTTTAAATTTTGTAAAGCCTGACAAAATCGTTCTGCAAAAAAGTACAGACTTTGAAGCACAATTCGAATTCCGTCCTTTAGAACCAGGATATGGTGTAACAATTGGAAACGCCTTGCGCAGAGTATTGCTGAATTCCCTTGAAGGATATGCCATTGTAGGCATCAGCATTGCCGGAGCTGACCATGAATTTGCCACCATAAAAGGCATTACGGAAGATGTAACGGAAATTATTTTGAACCTGAAGCAGGTTCGTTTTAAAAAGAAAACGGATCAGGATGCAGGTACAGAGAAAATCAGTTTGTCGCTTAAGAATAAGACAGAATTTACAGCCGGAATGATCGGGGAAGCATCAGCTACCTACGAGGTGATGAATCCTGAATTACTGATTTGTACAATGGATACAAGTGCTAAACTTGATATCGAAATCAGCATTGCAAAAGGACGTGGATATGTACCCGCAGAAGAAAGCAAAGAAAAAAGTTCTCATTTTGGATATATTTCTGTAGATGCGATTTATACTCCTATTAAAAATGTGAAATACACAATTGAGAATACAAGGGTTGAACAAAGAACTGACTTTGAAAAACTCATCATGGAAGTTATCACTGATGGAACAATTCATCCGGAAGAAGCTGTAAAGCAAGCCTCCAGGATTCTTATCCAACACCTGATGATTATCACTGATGAGAATATCACGTTTGATAGCAAAGAAGAAAAGAAAGAAGACCTTGTAGACGAACAAACTCTGCAAATGCGTAAGATATTGAAGACTCCACTTGAAGATCTTGATCTTTCTGTAAGAGCCTTTAACTGTCTGAAAGCAGCTAAAATCAATTCTTTAAGCGAACTAGTTCAATACGAGCAGGAAGACCTGATGAAATTCAGAAACTTCGGTCAAAAATCACTGAGTGAGATTGAACAAGTATTAAATGACAGAGGACTTGGTTTTGGAATGGATCTGGTTAAATACAAACTGGACGACGAATCTTAATAATAATTATCATAAATACCCTGTAATTCCTGACACGGTACAGCGGTAGTAAAAACAACAGTCATGCGCCACGGAGATAAAGTAAATAATCTAAGCAGAACAAAAAGTCACAGAAAAGCACTTTTAATCAATTTAACTAGTCAGTTATTTGAATATAAGAGAATAGTGACCACCTTAGCAAAAGCTAAAGCATTAAGAACATATGCGGAGCCTTTAATTACAAAAGCAAAAGAAAACACGACACATCAGCGTCGTATTGTATTTAGCCGCCTTCAAAATAAAGAAGCAGTTAAAGAATTGTTTGACGTAATCAGTCCAAAAGTTGGTAATCGCCCGGGTGGTTATACCCGAGTCATTAAACTTGGAAAGAGATTAGGTGATAATGCTGAACTTGCGATGATTGAATTAGTAGATTTTAATGAAATTTACGGAAAAGGAATTGGAGAAGAAGAAACAACTACGAAGAGAACACGTAGAGCTGGAAGAAGTAAAAAAGCAACTACTACTGAAGAAACAGTTGTAGCTGAAAAAGAAACTCCGGTTGCTGAAGCGAAAGAAGAAGAGGTAAAAGCTCCAGAAGTAGAAGAAGATTCTAAAAAGAATGAAGAGGATAGTGCAAACTAATCCGGCGAAGGTTAAATCACAGAATACCTTTAGTACGTATTTAGTGATAAATCCTTCAGAATATATTCATTGCAAAACTTCAAGGAATGCAAATTAATTAATCATAAAAATGTCTCGTTTAATACGGGACATTTTTTTTGCTCCATAAACAGAAATATAAATTATGTGAATGTTTAGAAATTGTGTTTTATAAAGCTCGTATTGTGCTCCCGATTTCTTTTATTTGCAAAAAAATAATAAAACCATGTCTGAAGAAAAAAAATCATCACCCGCGATTTTAATACTTGAAGATGGAAATGTGTTCCATGGCAGGTCTTTTGGAAAAATAGGGACGGCTACAGGTGAGATTTGTTTTAATACCGGAATGACCGGCTATCAGGAAGTATTTACTGATCCAAGCTACTATGGTCAGATTGTGATCATGAATAATGTGCATATCGGGAATTATGGAATTAATAGCAATGAGGTAGAAAGTGATTCCATCAAAGTAAAAGGAATTATAGGAAGAAATTTAGAAGAACAATATTCAAGGTTTGCCGCAGATAATTCATTACAGGATTATTTTGAAAAGCAAGGAATTGTGGCGATAGATGGAATTGATAGCCGTGCGCTCGTGATACATATCCGGAATAGTGGAGCAATGAATTGTATTATTTCTTCTGACAGAACAGATATAAATGAATTGAAAGATGAACTTGCGAAGGTTCCTTCAATGGCAGGTCTGGAATTGGCCTCTTTTGTTTCTACAAAAGAACCATATACTCTTGGAGATGAAAGTAGTCAGGTAAGGGTGGCTGTTTTAGATTACGGTATAAAGAAAAATATATTAAACTGTTTTTTAGAAAGAGGCGCTTATGTAAAAGTGTTTAATGCAAATACTCCATATGAAGAATTGAAAAAATTTAATCCTTCAGGATATTTTGTAAGTAATGGACCGGGTGATCCTGAACCAATGAACTATGCGGTGGAAACCATTAAACATATTTTAGAAGATAAAAAACCATTCTTTGGAATTTGTCTTGGCCAGCAATTATTAGCCCTTGCAAAGGATGTACCTACCTTTAAAATGCATCACGGGCACAGAGGATTGAATCATCCGGTTAAAAATTTATTGACCGGTAAATGTGAAATAACTACGCAAAACCACGGTTTTGGTGTAGATGCAGAAGTGCTAAAAAACAGAGAAGACATTGAGATTACTCATGTCAATTTGAATGATGATTCAGTGGAAGGAATTAGGCTTAAAGACCGTCCTGCATTTTCTGTTCAATATCATCCTGAATCAACTCCCGGGCCACATGATAGCAGGTATTTATTTGATGATTTCTTCACCTTAATGGCTGAAAATAATTAAATTTTTAACGTTTAGAAGATAACAACTGATATTCTCTAAAGTAATCGTTTCTATTGATTAAATAGAAACGATTTTTTTTTGACAATGTGGCCAAAAATAGTTGGTAAAATCCTCTAAAAAGCTGTCTAGTTAATTGTTTAAGCAAAGTTCATTGAAAGTTGTTTCAATGAACTTTTTTTGTCTAATGAAAAAAAGACAAGATTTTGCCCAATTTGCCATGGTGAAAAAGTTCAAAAATGGGGTTATCAAAACAACAAGCAACGGTATCGATGTTCTGATTGTTTTCACAACTTCTCTTTACGTAATAAAGGTGTTCAACAAAGCAATCAATTTATATGGTTTCGTAAATGGATTATGGAGCGGCAAGTTTACCCGTATTTGATCAGAGATAGCGGGATGTCGCAAAGAACTATACAACGGCTGTTTAAAGAATATCTAAAGAAAGCACCAATGGTTTCCATTCGTAGTAAAACACATGTTCATTTACTTATTGATGGCACCTATTTTTCAAAGGGGCTTTGTTTGATTCTGTACTATGATTATGACATTCAGTATGTGCAATTATACCGAGAAACTAATAAAGAAAAATTGAAGGAAATTAAAGAGGATTTAAAAAATTTGAAACGTCTAGGTGTAGATGTTTATAGTGTTACTTGCGATGACCATTCAGCAATATTAAAAGCAGTAGCCAAAGTTTATCCAAGCGCAGTTATACAGCGTTGTTTAGTACATATAAAGCGTCAGATACAAAACCATTTAAGCAAAAAACCCAAGTTAGAATTAGCCAAAGAGCTGCTTGTTATCTCAAAGCAAATAACCTATATAAGGAGTATAGATCAAGCAAACTTTTGGTTAGTCGATTTGCATAACTGGTATGAAAAAAATAAGCAGTTTGTAAACGAAAAAACCATCAATGAAAGTAGTGGAAGATGGTGGTATAAACACAAGAATTTACATCTTGCAGCTACTCATTTAATTAACGCAATTCCTAACCTTTTTTGTTATTTAAACGATCCGGAAATCCCCCATACAAGTAACCAGGTAGAGGGATATTTTTCTCATTTGAAAGAAAAGTTAACGCTGCATCGAGGTTTAAGATTTGAGAGCAAGAGAAACTTTATTAAGTGGTATATCTATTTTAAAAACAAGCGTTCAAAATGAGTTTTTTTGCCATAAAACTTACCGATAATAAATAAAAAAAGACGGCCTTATTACAGGCCGCCTAATTATCGTATAAGTACCAAATTATTGCTCACAAGTTGCTCTCCAGCAGAGCTTGTTACTCTTCATTGGATAAATCAAAATTCTACTAATATTTAGATAAAAAACCAACTATTTTTGGCCACATTGCCTTTTTTTTTAATGGTTTCTACATTTATTCAATTGTGTATCATACTTTGATTAAAAAGCTGGAGCCTAATTTTTAAGAACAATTGCCATTGAAATATATAGTGATGGATTATGCATTCGCTGCTAACAGTATCGGTCATTTGATTCCGATTTATTTTCCTGATTTAATTTTATTTACATTTGTTCTAAACCAGTCTAAAATATGAAAATAGCTATCATTAACGGACCGAATTTAAACTTGCTAGGTACCAGAGAAGTGGATGTTTATGGTGCAGAATCATTTGAACATTATTTTAACCGTTTGCGGAAAAAATATGAGACGATTGATTTTGATTATTTCCAAAGTAATGTGGAGGGTGAATTAATCAATGAGATTCAAAAGGCCGCTAAAAATATGGATGGAATTATTTTGAATGCCGGTGCTTACACTCATACTTCTATAGCAATTGGTGATACAGTTGCAGCTGTAAGAGTTCCTGTAGTTGAAGTCCATATATCTAATATTGAAAACCGGGAAGATTTTAGAAAGTACTCGCATATTTCTGCAAAATGCTCCGGAACTATTTTTGGTTTTGGTCTTAAAGGCTATGAGCTTGCTGTGGAGTCTTTCTTACGCTAATATTTATTCCTCAATCAAAGAAGTCCATTTATTTAGTTGAAGGTACAATACTGGAAAATAGTTGGTGAAACAATCTGTAATCTTTGATGGGTGGTAGTTTAAAGGAATCTTAGTGAAATATGTACTTTAAAACGTTTCTTTAAACCTTCATTGATAAACTGAATCATTTACTGTAAATTATCCAGAAACTTTTTGATCCTGCCTGACTCTTTTTATTAGTTTTGTCATCTCTTTTTTGAAGATATCAAGTTCTTTAAATTGTTTTTGAATAAATTGATTGTCATCAAGTTTGCCTACAACGGTATCCATTTCATTTTGTGATTCGTACATCATTTTTCGGTACGGATTTGTGTAATCTTTTTTTCTTGATTCATAGATAGACTTGCTGATCCATTCTTTTGTAGCCACGGCTTTATTCACAAGGTTTTCAAAATATTCGGGGGTGATTTGCCTGGAGGTAATTTGCTCATTTTCTAAAAGAGATGTATAAGCATGAATTAATTTGATTTTATTATAATTTTCTCCCTCTTTTTTATAAAATTGGTGTACCTGATTCCACCCGGAAATTTTATCACTTTTAATTTGAGCTATTAACTTCTGAACATCGTCTACGGGAAATAGTTGCCCTCCGATATTTTGCCATTTTTTTCTGGTAATTTGAGTTGGGATACTTTTTTTGAACGCTTCAAAAGAAGAAAATTTATTTCGTTGATAATGCTCTATTAATTGAACAGTACCATAATAGGTAATCAATTCCTTAAAAAGTTTAATTGATTCTTCAACTTTTATAATGACTGTTTTGCGGTTACTATTTTCAAAATCAGCTACTGTAGCGTGGCCATCTTTATCTTTTTTTAGTGATGATAGAAGTTCAATGGAATCAAACATCTCATTTATGGTATCAGGTGCGAGGAAATCGTATTCAATGTTCTGGGTTTTTTCTGTTCGCATATCTCTGTCACGGAACTTCCAGGAATTTCGTGCCAGAGCATACATGTTATACATGAACCAATAACCTGGCATAATAATCAATCTGTTTGTAGTTACATCATTACTAACAAGACTAAAGGGCAATGGAATGTTTAATTCATAAGGATAATCTCCTTTGGATAAAATAGTAAAGGAAGCAAATTTGCAATTGTGCTTTAAACTCACACATAAGCCTGGCCAAAAACCGCGGCCTGCTACCAATTCGCCATCTGCAGCCCTGCTGTTGTGATTGCTGCCAATTGTGGCACCTGCAGCAATATTACTTTGTCCTTCTATCAATGAAGCGCATAAAAAAGAGTTGTTGTGATGCTGTTCATGATTTGGATAAATGAGGGAGTTTAGAACCTCACAACAAGAGATAGTGGAGTTACTTCCCAGATAGGAGTTAATCAGTCGTGCACCATACTTTAATTGCGAATGGGGAGCCATTATAAAACGAACTGCCTTTACTCCATAAAATATGCGGCATCCATAACCAACAATTCCATTTACCATTTCACATCCTTCACCAATTTGTGAGTTGCGTTCTTCATCACTATTTATGGTCAGGTTTTTTAATTTGTTTGCCCCCTTTATATATGCATCTGACCCAATCGTGACATCTTTAATAATATCGCAATCCTTTAATACACATCGATCGCCGATCGTTCCATAGTAACCTCTTTTACTATCAGACTCTTTAGCTGTATACTCTTTGAATTTTTCCTGAAGTTTTTCATCATGTGGGTATTGACTCCAAAGCCAGGCATCACCAGGCAACATATTCGTGAAAGGAATGACTTTTCTTCCTCCGTTTTCATTGCGTAACTCCAACCAAATGCGGGTGCTTTCCACTTCTCCATCTTTTAAAATTCCATTTCCGAATTTGGAATAATTTGTTGTGGCAAGTTCATTTATATTGGCAATCATTACTTCATTTCCAATAATATAATGACTGAGATAGTTTGCATTATCAATACATACATTGTCTCCGAAATCACAACTGATGATGGTGCTATTATAAATGCCCACAGGCATGCGTAGATTGTGAAATTCCAAATAATAAGCTTCCAGTTTACCAATACGTACCAGACCAAAAAATTTATTATTTTTTACTAAAACAGGATCAAAAACACCGGAAACAAATACTTTGCTCCAGTCATCTGAAGTATTTCCATTCCGGATAAGTATTTCCTTTTCAGAACTTGTGAGTTGTCGGTAGGAAATTCCATTATTATTTTGCTTGTTTCTTAAGTAATATTCATCTTTTCCTTTTGGAAGAAAAGATGGGCTTATAAATTGGTATCCTAATTCAGTTATAGGATGCTTAATAATTCTATTCATAATGGAGTATTATTTGCAACATTGATTTTCTTTCAGCAAAAGAAATTGGATATAATGCCTTCTAAAAAGGAGACTAAATTAGGATAAACGGATGTTTAAAATCCCGGTATTATTCAACAGTGACAGATTTTGCCAGGTTTCGGGGTTTATCTACATCGCATCCTTTTTTCACGCCAATATAATAAGAAAGTAATTGTAAAGGGATGACACTTAACAACGGCGCAATGATTTCATTGGCAGGAGGTACAAAAAAGACCTCATCTGCCATAGTAGGAATGATCTCATCTCCTTCGGAAATTATTGCAATTACTTTTCCTTTCCGGGCTTTTATTTCTTGTATATTACTGACAATTTTTGCGTGATATTCATCTTTTGTTGCAACAAAAATAACTGGTAGATTTTCGTCAACAAGTGCAATAGGTCCATGTTTCATTTCCGCTGCCGGATATCCTTCTGCATGAATGTATGAGATTTCTTTTAATTTTAATGCACCCTCCAGGGCTATTGGGAAGTTATATCCCCGGCCTAAAAAAAGTGCATTATTGGCTTCTGTATATTTTTCTCCAATTGCTTTTATAAGATGGCTGCTTTTTAAAATGGTATCCACTTTTTTAGGGATATCTCCAAGTTCCACTAACAATTCATGATATCTCTTTTCATCAATTGATCCCTTTTCTTTTGAAATTTTAAGAGCCATCATCATTAACACAGAGAGTTGGGCTGTAAACGCTTTAGTAGATGCTACACCTATTTCGGGGCCGGCATGTGTATAAGCGCCAGCATGTGATGCACGGGAGATGGAAGAACCCACTACGTTTACTATCCCGAAAATAAAGGCACCATTTTCTTTTGCTTTTTCAATTGCAACTAATGTATCAGCGGTTTCTCCGCTTTGAGAAATCGCAATAATGACGTCGCCCTTATTAATAATGGGATTTCTATAACGAAATTCTGATGCATACTCCACTTCTACAGGGATTCTACACAATTCTTCTATAACATATTCCGCTACCAAACCTGCATGCCAACTTGTACCGCATGCAATGATGATATAGCGTGGTGCATTAATCAAGGCTTCAATATTGTCTTGAATCCCTTTCATGGTAATCGTTCCCTCCGCCACATTTAATCTCCCCCGCAAGCAGTCATAAATGGTTGTTGGTTGCTCGTTTATCTCCTTCAGCATGAAGTGATCATATCCTCCTTTTTCAATTGCTGCAAGTTCTAAGTCCAGTTTTGTGATGTATGGAATTTGCCGTTCATTTCCCAGGTTTTTTAAAATGAGTTCATCTGCTTTAATAATAGCAATCTCGTAGTCATTAACATATACCACTTCTTTTGTGTATTCCAGCATAGGTGTGGCATCTGATCCAAGAAAATGTTCTCCTTTCCCAATCCCAATTACAAGCGGACTTCCCTTTCTTGCCGCAATAATTGTGTCTGGATTTTCCTCATCCAGTAATAATATTACATATGCACCGCTAACTCTTTTTAGTGCTATGCGGACTGCTTCTTCTAACGGGCACTCTGCATTTTTATAAATGTCCTCAATAAAATTAACAAGCACTTCCGTGTCTGTATCACTTTTAAAAGTGTATCCTTTTTTGATAAGTTCGGATTTTAACTGCGCATAATTTTCGATAATACCATTATGAATCATGGCCAATTTGCCATTATTGCTTTGATGCGGATGGGAATTAACATCACTCGGCTCGCCATGTGTGGCCCAACGAGTATGTCCGATACCGATGTTGGCATGCACAGGTTTACCAATCAAGGAATCTTCCAGTTCCTGTACTTTCCCTTTTTTCTTAAACACCTTCAACCCATTAGAATTAATCAAGGCGATGCCGGTGCTATCATAACCCCGGTATTCCTGTCTTTTAAGTCCTGTAATAATAATTGGATATGCTTCCCTTGATCCAATGTAACCTACAATACCGCACATATTAATATATTTAGGTTCACAATGTAATTTTTTTTATTAAAAAGATACGTTTTTTTTGGGGTAATAGGGTAGTGGATGAGATACATTTTTAATTGAGAGGCCTGGGATGGAATAAATTCTGTTGTTAAAAAAAGGGTGTAATTCCGATAATAGGCAATGCGACGTGAGAGTATTGGCAAGGCAAAATGGAACGAGCGTCTGATACTCGTGGTCGCAGTGGGCATGAAAATTAGAGAATTCCTAATGAATTATTGTCTATTGAGTTGAGCAGTTTTCGTTTTATTGCAAAATAAGCGACGTAAAGTGAGTGCCAAAGGCACGGATCATTTTGTAACTATTGATTTAAATCAATAGCAAAAACTAACTCGCTCTCTTCTCCTTCAACAGCAAATTCAGTGCATTATCAAAAGATCCTGCAGCAATTACCTCCCCGCTGTTTACAAAGAAAATTTCATCTGCATTTTCAATGGTGTTCAAACGATGGGCAATAATGACTTTTGTTGTGCTTGCAGGTAATTTTTGCAAGATGGTTTCCAAAAGTTGCTCTGTTACTGTATCGATGTTTGCAGTTGCTTCGTCCAGGATAAGCAATTGTGGTTTACGAATAACTGCACGGGCAAAAGCAAGCAATTGTTTCTCACCAAGGCTGATGGAATCACCGCTCGAACTGATTTTCGTATTAAGTCCATTTTCAAATTTCGATATGAGCAAATCCATATCTGCATCTTTGAGAAGTTGAATCAACTCCTCATCGGTCAGCCTTTTGTATTCTTCATTTCCATAAAGAATATTATCGCGTACAGTACCATTAAAGAGAAATGGTTCCTGCAAAATGAATCCTATCCTTTGACTTCTTTCTTCAGGAGTGTAACTGCGAATGTCTATCCCATCCAGATAAACCTTGCCTTCTGTGGGATCATATAAACGTGCAATAAGCGAAGCTGTAGTGGTTTTTCCTCCGCCCGTTGGCCCTACCAGGGCATATGTTTTACCGGATTCCATTCCGAAATGGATATTATGTAAAACTTTCTTCCCATCCGGATATTGAAAGCTCACATTTTCAAACTCCATTAAATATTTTCCTGAGGAAGATTTGGAAGGGTTTGCTTCTTGATCCAGATCAGATTCCATTTCCAGTATGATAGCAATCCGGTCCCAGGCTGCCATTGCTGTCTGGAAGTTGGCCCACAGTGTAGCGATCTGCCGCAAGGGCTGGTAAAATAATTGTGTATAAGCGATAAAACTGATGAGCAAACCAATACTGAAACTGCCTTGTGAGATCAGGTAAATACCAAAGGCGAGAACAATTAATTGGGCCAGATTAGAAAACAAGGTGAATACCGGTACAAAGGACATGTTTATAATACCTGCATTTACCGAAGCCTTATAATTATTGGTGTTGGCAATCTCAAATTTCTTCAGGAAAAAATCACGACGGTTAAAAGCAACTATGGTCTTGAAATTACTTAAACTCTCCTGGATTTCACCACTTAAAGTCCCCGTGCTTTTCAAACTGATCGCATTTTTCTTCTTGACCAAAGGTGCCATGAATCGAACAAAGACAAGAATAATAATTGCTGGTGCCAAAGAAGCGCTTCCCAATTCAATATTGATGATCAATAAAAAAATAGCTGCACCCAGCATCATAAAAATACTATCGACGAACTGCATGAGAGATTGAGAAAAAAACTGGTTAACTCGGTCTGTATCATTATTTATTCTTGAGATAAGATCGCCTGCTTTATTTTGATTGAAAAAGGCCACCGGTAAAGATTGTATCCTGCTAAAAACGGCATTCCTCAAACTATACAACATGCGCTGCCCGATACTTCCCATCAGTTTTGTTTGGAAATAATCTAATACGGCAGAAATGAGGTAAAGGCCTAAAATAATTGCTGAAAATTGAAGGAGACCTCTATAAATTTTTGTCTGGATATAATTGTCAATTGTATATCCAATCAAAAACGGCGTGAGCATGGAAACCGCTGAATTGGAAAGCATGACGATCAAGGCAAAAAGTAAACTCCTTTTTTCATCTTTCATAAACACCAACATCTTTCTAAATGCAGATGAAGTAGAAGATTTATTTTCGATATTGAGATTGTATTCTATTTTTTTCTGTCTATCCATTTTATTATCGGGCTTCTGATTCAACAATTGTCGTTGTGCTTTTTTGTGATTGATAGATTTGTACATATTCCGGACAATTTCTCATCAAATCTTCGTGTTTTCCCTGTGCCACTATTTCGCCTTCCATTAATAAAATGATCAAATCATAATCCTCAACTGGGGCAATTTTTTGTGTTACCGTCAAAATGGTTGTGTCGGGATAATTTCGTTGAATATTTTCTCCGATTATTTTCTCTGTGTGGGCATCAACTCTGGCAGTAAAATCATCCAACAATAATATTTTTGGATTGATGGCGAGAGCTCTTGCCAGCATGACCCGCTGTTTTTGTCCTCCGGAAAGAGAGGAACCTCGTTCTGAAATAATCGTTTCAATCCCGTTAGGTAACGATTGAATAAAATCATGCAGTTCTGCAGTATTAATTGCCCTTTGCAGATCGGTTTCTGTCACATCTGTATTAAAGGCGATATTGTCTTTCAGACTTAAATTAAAAATAATGCTGTCTTGAAATACCAAACCGATTTGTTTCAATAGTTCACCTTGATTATATTCTTTTACATTAACATCATCATAAAATATTTCTCCGGATGTTGGCTTTATCAATGTGGTCAATAGGTAAAGTAATTGAGTTTTACCTGCGGCCGTTGGTCCGATAATAGCTGTTCTTGAATTGGCTTTCACCTTAAAGGAAATATTCTTTAATGCAGGGTTTTCACCATACCATATACTTAAATCTCTTACCTCCAATTTGCCGGAAATAGTTTTTACAATAGTACCCTGATCCACAAAATCTTCCGTTTCCAAAATGCTATGGATCCGCTGATACGAAGCGGATGCCCGGGCGATGACATTGCTCATAAAACCTATGATCAGGATAGGGAAAATGAGAATTGCAATATAACTATTGAAGGCGGCAAATTCACCTAATGACATGGTGCCGCTGATTACAAAATGACCTCCCATCGAAAGCACCGCCAGCCGTGCAAGATTGGAAGTCAGAATAATAATGGGGATCAACATTGCAAACAATCTTAAAATGGAAAGGCCCAGGTTTTTTGCCTGTACGTTGGCATCCATGAATTTGTTGTATTCGGTGAATTGTGCATTTAGTACGCGGATTAGTGCTGCTCCTAAAATACTTTCATTAATCACTTTATTAAGCCAATCGATTACTTCCTGTGTCTTGCGGAATAATGCTTTTACTCTTTTAAAAACCAGGAAAAATGTGGTTGCAATAATTGGAATGATCAGGAGCACGATCAGCCCTAATTTCCAGTTAATATTCAGTAGAAGGATGGATGCACCAATGATGAGCACGATGGATGACACGATGGAAACAATAGCCTGCGACACAAACATCTTAATGGCATCCACGTCGGAAGTCAAATTGGTTAATAACCTCGAGGAGGTATTTTCCTGGATATAATTATAGTCCTGTTGGGATATTTTAGCTGAAAGTTTGTACCTCAAGTCTTTTGCTACTTTTTCTGAAGCATACGTTTGAATATATCCCTGAACAAAACTTAGAACGAAAATTGCAATCACCGCAATAAAGAACCAGGTCATTATCTTTTGAATATCCCAAACTCTATTTGTGAAATCGTCTATGCCGATCTCCATAATCTTAGGAATAACCAGGTTCAGACCATTGCTCAATAGAGCAAAAAGCAGTAGCCCGCTAATCAATCCTTTGTAAGGTGTGAGGAGTTTATAAATATTTGGCTTAGAGCTCTTTTTTTCGGCTTTTTCAGACTTCATTACGCAAAATGTTCAAGACGTTCAAAGGTATCCTTTCTGTGCAATAAGTGCATAAAAAAAGTCGGCCTTGGGTACATCCAACCGGGTATGTTACAGAAGTGTTCCAGTTAAAAAATAGAGTGCAACGTTAAAAAAGATAATCAGACCGGTAACATCCACTACTGTAGCTACAAAAGGAGCCGAAGAAGAGGCCGGATCTGCTCCTAATCTTTTCAACAAAATTGGAAGCATACTGCCCATTAGGGAAGCCCATAGAACCACACCCATTAAAGAAAATGTAACCGTAAATCCAATTAAAGCCCAATGTGGTCCATAACTGTCTTTCATAATGCCCTTGCTCATTAAAAAGCTCCAGGTAGCGATACGCATAAAGCCGATGATTCCCAAAACACAGCCAAGCATTATTCCCGAGAGCAATTCACGTCTGATAACCCGCCACCAATCTTTAATTGTCACTTCTCCAAGGGCCATCGCCTGGATAATCAAGGTGGACGCCTGTGTACCACTATTACCACCGGTACTAATAATGAGTGGAATAAAGTTGGTTAAGATGATCACCTTTTCCATTTCATCATTGTAAAAAGCCATAGCTGATGCTGTAAGCATTTCCCCAAAGAATAATATGATTAACCAGCCAATCCTTTTTTTAACTAAAGTTAGTATCGGCGTTTCAAGATAAGGTGTATCCAAAGCTTCGGCACCACCAATCTTTTGAATATCCTCACTAAATTCTTCACCGGCTACCCATAAAACGTCATCAATGGTTACGATTCCTAATAATACATTATAATCATCCACAACGGGTAAGGCTACCCGGTTATTCATTTTAAATAATTCATAGGCACTTTCCTGGTCGTCGTTTACGTTTAGTTCTATAAAACGACCGTCCATCATTTCACTTACCTTCTGCTCCGGTGAGGCAAGGATGATTTCCCGGATTCTAAGGTCATCCAGTAATTCACCATGTTTATTAATCACATAAACCACATCAATGGTCTCTGTATTCTTACCCACACTGCGAATGATATCCAGAACCTCGGCCACACTATTGTATTCATGGACGTATACATAATCCGGATTCATCAATCGCCCCACACTGTTTTCAGGATAGCCTAAAAGGGATAAAGTGATTTTCCGTTCTTCAGGATCAAGAGTTTTTATTAATTCCCGGATTACTTCATTTGTAAGATCTTCCAGGAAAGCAGTCCGGTCATCCGACTGCATTTCATTCAGTAATTCGGCACTCTTTGTGGGCGGCAAATTTTGGATGATTCGTACCTGTGTGGGATGTTCTAATATTTTAAAAAGACTCGTGGCCCGGTGCATGGACAAATGAAGCAGGATATCCAGTTCATTCTCCTCATTTTCGTATAAAAGGTCTGCTACATCACTTATATTCTGATTATTTAAAAATTCAGTGAGTTCGGGTCCATTACCAGCTTTGGCTATTTCTTCATATTGTTCTTGTATGGTGAGTTCTTTTTCGATCATAGGTGCTGCTATTGGTGCAAATTAATTTATTTTCGATCTAACCAACAGATAAATTTTATATGATTAAACAATATTTAAAAGTAAAACGTATTTCTGAAAAAGGACGGGGAGTTTTTTCTCAAAGAAAAATTCCGTCAGGTACTTTAATCGAAGAGTCACACGTAATTGTCCTGAGCGCTGAAGATAGAAAACTTATTGATAAAACTCTTCTTCACGACTATATATTTGAATGGGAGGATCCGGAAAATGATAAAAAAGAGAGACGTTGCTGCATGGCACTTGGACTTGTTCCAATTTACAATCATAGCTACCAAAGTAATTGTGAATACTTCATGGATTTTGAGGAGGAAACGATGCAGATAAAAACCGTTCGGGATGTGGAAAAATTCGAAGAACTAACCATTAATTATAATGGAGATTGGAATAATGAGAAGGAGGTGTGGTTTGAAGTGGAGGGCAATTAGGAGTTAGAAGTTATGAGTTGAGATTCTACCGGTCGGGGCGCTTGTCTTTTGTGCGACCTGAAAGATGTCATTTACAACCTACAATTATCAATTCGTATTAAAAACCGTAAATTCGACAAAGTTTAAGTAATGTCAACAGCAGATATAAAAAAAGACTTGATAAATCGGATCAACAACCTGGAAGACGATTCTATTATTGAACAAATTCAACTGCTGCTTGATTTTGAGTTTGAGGAGGGCATTTATAAACTTTCCGAAGAACAAACCCAAAGAATAATGGAAGCCAGGGAAGAATATTCAGAGGGTAAAATACTATCTGAAAAAAAAGCGAATTCTGAAATTGAAAAATGGCTAAACTCAAAATAACCTGGACAGAAAAGGCGAATCTTGAGCGTGAAGAGATCCTGGATTATTAGATTCCACAGGAATATATCAAAATCATTCAGTCTTAAATTAAATCGCCTTTTTATTGACCATTTAAAACTATTATCTTCAAAACCAAACCTTGGAAGGAAAACAAAATTTAAAACTGTTCGGGTAAAAATCATTCGTAATTATCTGTTATTCTACGAAATTTTTGAAAATGAAATTCTGGTTTTAAGTATTTGGGATGGGAGAAGAAATCCTGAAAATCTACATTTAAAATAGCTTCTTCAAATAGCATCGACTTGTTGTAGCAAGAGGTGACACCTTTCAAAAAGGTGTCACCTCTAACGATAAATGTGACAAGGTAAATGTTACTTAGATGAATTTTATCCTACGACATCTTTTAAAGAAATGTTCAAATTTTGGTTACTTTTAAAAGGCTACTTTTTCCTTAATAATAGTTTCTCTCCATGATAAAAAATATAATACCCATTTTATTCCTGACCATTATTTTTGGATGCCAGGATACCCGAAAAATTTCCGGAAACAGCGACCCCACAAAAAATGGAGATGAAAATAAAATGCTCCGCCCCCAAACTCCCATCATGGGTTGGTCAAGCTGGAATCATTTTCATGTAAATATTAATGAAGACATTATAAAATCCCAGGCAGATTTTATGGTTTCAACTGGCATGAAAGAAGCGGGTTATACCTATATAAATATTGATGATGGTTTTTTTGGTGGGAGAGATGCGAATGGGATTTTAATCCCACATCCGACAAGGTTTCCTAATGGAATGAAAGTAGTGAGCGATTATATTCATTCAAAAGGATTAAGGGCTGGTATTTATTCTGACGCCGGTATCAATACTTGTGCATCTTACTGGGATAAGGATACTATTGGATCGGGTATGGGACTTTATGGTCATGAAGTCCGTGATTTGACACTTCTGTTGAAAGACTGGAATTACGACTTTATTAAAGTGGATTGGTGTGGCGGCGACTGGCTTGGCCTGGATGAACAAACAAGTTATACTAAGATTATTAATCTTGTGCGCCAAATAAAACCTGATGTTGTTTTTAATATTTGCAGGTGGCAATTTCCCGGAACCTGGGCAGTACCAATAGCTGATTCCTGGCGTATTTCCGGTGATATTGCAAACACCTTCGAATCTGTGATGCACATCATAGACCTAAACGCTGATCTCTGGAAATATTCCTCACCCGGACATGTAAACGATATGGATATGTTACAGGTGGGAAGGGGCATGAGTTATGAAGAAGACAAAACGCATTTTTCCATGTGGTGCATGATGAACTCGCCACTCCTGGCGGGGAATGATCTGCGGAGTATGAGTAAGCAAACGATTAGCATTCTGACCAACAAAGAACTCATCGCCCTGAATCAGGATCCTCTTGTATATCAGGCGCGGCGAATGAATAATAAAGGAGATTTGGAAGTATGGGCCAAACCACTGATCTCCACCATGAGCGGGCAAATAGCTGTGACTCTCCTAAACAGAACCAAGAAGGAATCGGAGATAAGTTTTGAACCGGATTCCCTTGGCTTAGTTTCTGGAAAAGGCTACACCATGCGTGATCTTTGGGAGAAGAAAGATTTTGCAAAATCATACAGCAAGAAAATTACAATGAAGGTTCCGGCACATGGAGTGGTGGTGTTAAAACTGGAAGGAATTTCCAAACCATTTAATGTGTTTCAGTATAAATAATGCTCCCCAGGTTGCCAACTTTTTTCCAAGTTGGCAACCTTTTTATCCTCACAAAGGTTTCCAACTTAAAATATATTTCCCGGTTTATTAAAATCCTGGTTTTAAGTTGGCGACGTGTCCAAAACCTTCTCCAAAATAACGCAACCTCTTAACTTTGAACACAACTTTATTTGACTATTTTTGTTTAAAAATTTTATCAAAATGAATTTATTTAATCGGGATAATAATAACATAACAGACATCCAATATGCACCTACGGGTGAAGCTTCGGCAAGTCGTTCTTTTATAGCGAATGTGTTTGCGTTGATGTTTATAGCCTTAGGTGTTTCCGCTTTATTTGCCTGGCAGTTTTCCATCAGTGAGCAGTTGCTTGCACATTTGGTTACGCCAACGGGTTTAAGTGGTTTAGGAAAGGTCACTTTATTTGCGCCGTTAGGTTTTGTATTAATCATGTCATTTGGATATCAGCGACTTTCTTCCAGTGCCTTGATGGGATTGTTTTTAGCTTATGCAATTATTAATGGAATCAGTTTCAGCTTTATTCTTCTGGCTTACACACCAGGTTCTATTTTAGGCGTATTTCTTACTGCCTCTGCTATGTTTGGTGTGATGGCTTTTATGGGATATACAACCAACCAGGATCTGACCAAATTTGGTAAGATTCTAATGATGGGTGTAATCGGAATTGTGATTGCCTTAATCGTCAATTATTTCCTGCAAAGCAGCCAAATGGATTACATTATCAGCATTATCGGTGTAATGGTTTTTACAGCTCTTACAGCGTATGATGTACAAAAACTGAAAAGAATCGGGGAAGGAATAGCTCAGGATGGAAGCGTCATTGCCGGCGATGTTAAAAAGATGGCCATCATTGGTGCATTAACACTCTATCTTGACTTTATTAATATGTTCCTTTTCTTACTACGTTTGTTCGGAGACAGGAGATAGTTTTTAGTTTAAACTTCAATGTCTGTTCACAGTGGTAATAGACGAGATAATTCGTTTGAAAGCCTGCTAATGTTGAGATTGCTTCGAAAATAAATGTTTCTTTATAAGAAATAATCGCGAAGGTTTTTTCGAAAGGACGCCGCAGTGGAGTGAGTGCAAGCAAAAAATTATATTGATCAGGCATGATAGTCTATTTTACCTGTCTAATAAATTTGAAGTTGATAGTTTAATTTTTCAACACAAATTACTTAGCTCAAATTTAATTTCCACGACTTAATTCCTTCTTTCTACATAAATAAAAAGCCCCGAATTCACATTCAGGGCTTTTTGTATTTTACGAATAAATTCTACTGATTTGCTTCAGCAAATTTTCTTCTGATAATATTCAATGCTCCACCGGCTTTGAACCATTCAATTTGTTGAGTATTGTATGTGTGGTTCACTTTAAAGGATTCAGAAGTCCCGTCTGCATGTTTTAAAACAACAGTCAAAGGAGTACCCTCCTGGAAATCATCTAATCCCTGGATATCTATGATGTCATCCTCAAGAATCTTATCATAATCTTCCTTATTGTCAAAAGTGATGCCCAGCATCCCCTGCTTTTTAAGATTCGTCTCGTGAATACGAGCAAATGATTTCACCAGAACTGCTTTCACCCCAAGATGGCGTGGCTCCATAGCCGCATGTTCTCTGGAAGATCCTTCTCCGTAGTTTTCATCACCCACCACCACAGAACCAATTCCTGCAGCTTTATAGACTCTTTGCGTAGCTGGTAAAGGGCCGTATTCGCCAGTGAGTTGATTCTTTACAAAATTGGTTTTTTCATTAAAGAAATTCACAGCACCAATAAGAAGATTATTACTGATATTATCCAGGTGTCCGCGGTATTTCAACCATGGACCTGCCATAGAAATATGATCCGTAGTACATTTTCCTTTCGCTTTAATTAGGAGTTTCAAGTTGTCGAAATAACCTGATTTGTAGGAAGCAAATGGTTCAAGTAATTGTAAGCGATCAGATTCTGGTGAAACAATCACTTCTACCTTTGTGCCGT
>JBDSBN010000293.1:0-8431 GCA_039921585.1 Ginsengibacter sp.
TTCGGAATGTCCGAAATGGGAAACACCTTTAATAAACCCCATAAAAAATCAGCCCGTATTGTCGGTGATGTGATGGTTAAATACCATCCACACGGTGATTCATCTATTTACGGCACCATGGTTCGTATGGCTCAGGATTGGAGCATGCGCTATACTTTAATTGATGGTCAGGGTAACTTTGGAAGTCAGGATGGAGATGAGCCGGCTGCTATGCGATACACGGAGGTCAGACTGGAAAAAATGGCTGAATCCATGTTGGAAGACATCGAGAAAGATACGATTGATTTCACGTTGAACTATGATGACACAACAAAGGAACCAACTGTATTGCCTACACGAATTCCCCAGTTATTATTAAACGGTTCCAGCGGTATCGCTGTTGGGATGGCTACCAATATGCTTCCGCACAATCTGACAGAGGTTACTGATGGATGTATTGCCTTTATCGAAAACAGGGATATAGAAATTGAAGAGCTTATTAAAATTGTAAAAGCTCCTGATTTTCCAACAGGTGGAATTATTCATGGTTACGAAGGGGTAAAACAAGGTATGCATACCGGTAGAGGTAGGGTAGTACTTCGCGGACGAGTAACAGTTGAGACTGGAAAAAATGGAAGAGAAAGTGTCATTATAACTGAAGTTCCTTACCAGGTGAACAGAGATGCCCTAACAGAAAAGATAGGAATGCTGGTATCCAACAAAATTATTGAAGGAATTTCGGATGTAAATAATGAAAGTAATAATAAAGAAGGAACAAGAATTGTCGTAGAGCTAAAGAAGGATGTGATTGCTCAGGTAGTTATCAATCATCTTTATAAGCATACAGAATTACAAACTTCTTTTGGAATCAATAACGTTGCACTTGTAAACGGACGTCCTCAAATTTTAAATGTCAAAGATCTTATCCAGGTATTTGTCGATTTTAGACATGAGGTAGTTATTCGAAGAACAAAATTCGAATTAAAAAAAGCAGAAGATAGAATTCACATATTGGAAGGCTTCCTGATTGCCTTGGATAATTTGGATGCTGTTATTTCTTTGATTAGAAGTTCTGCAACACCGGACATTGCTAAAGAAGGATTAATCATAAATTTTGGAATGAGTGAAATTCAGGCGAAATCAGTGCTTGAATTGAGATTGCAGCGCCTTACCGGAATGGAAAGAGATAAGATTAGAGAGGAACACGAAGAAATTTCAAAACTAATCGAAAAATTGAAAGAAATTCTTGGTAATGAATCCATGCGTTTTGAAATCATTAAAGAAGAAATTCTTGAGATAAAAGAAAAATATGGAGATGAAAGAAGAACTGAGATCCAATATTTGGCAGACGAAATAAGTATCGAGGATCTAATCGAAGAGGAAGATGTAGTTGTTACAATTTCTAATCTCGGATACATTAAAAGAACATCCGCTACAGAATTCCGCCAGCAAAGAAGAGGTGGACGTGGTGCGAGAGCAAGTAAAACTCGTCAGACAGATTTTATTGAGAAATTATTTGTGGCTTCTACCCATCATACTTTATTATTCTTTACAGAAAAAGGAAAATGTTTCTGGCTGAAGGTTTATGAAATTACAGATGGCGATAAGCAAAGCCAGGGAAGAGCTATCCAGAATTTAATGCAGATACCACCGGATGATAAAATCAGGACCGTTATTGCAATCAAAGATCTTCAGGACAAAGAATATGTGGATAATAATTATATCGTTCTTTGTACAAGAAAAGGGATTATTAAGAAAACAAGGGTAGCTGATTTTTCAAGACCAAGAATGAACGGCATCAATGCGATCACAATTAATGAAGGAGATCAATTATTAGACGCCTGCCTGACAGACGGAAGTCATAATATTATGATGGCTCTGAAAAGTGGTCGTGCAATTCGGTTCCCGGAAGAGAAAGTAAGACCAACAGGAAGGGGAGCAATTGGTGTATTTGGAATTTCATTAAACACAGAAATAGATGAAGTGGTTGGTATGATTTGTGTAAATACTACAGATCCGGATGTAAGTGTATTGGTAGTTAGTGCGAAAGGATATGGTAAGAGAACCAAAGTAGAAGAATACCGGACCACCAACAGAGGCGGAAAAGGAGTGAAAACAATTAATATTACAGACAAAACGGGTGAGCTTGTTGGATTATTAAATGTTAATGAAACGCAAGATTTAATGATTACTTGTAAATCGGGTGTCACCATTCGTACTTCCATCGCGTCTATACGGGAAGCAGGAAGAGCCACGCAAGGAGTAAAACTTATAAGACTTGATGAGGGCGATGAAATTGCTGCAATTACAATCATCAATGAAAGAGCTTTGGAAGATGATGAAAATCCGGAAGACCTTCTTGAAGATGAAAACGGCAACCCAATTACATCAGAAGAGGTAAATACAACTGAAGACAGTAATACAGAAAGCGAGGAAGAAGTCGAAGAAGAAACAGAGGTAGAAGATGATTCTGATACAGATGAGGAAACTGATGAGGAGGAAGAGGAAATTTAGGATAGTTGAATAGAACTGAAAATAAATTTTAAACAAAAATTAAAGCGATGAAAAAAATTGCATTACCCATTCTGTTTTCGTTATTAGTATCCATTACATTTGGGCAAACAATAAAGAAGGCTACAAGTTATTTAGATAAAAATGATTTAGCAAAAGCCAAAACAGAAATAGATGGTTTTTTGGAAAAAAAACCGGGAGATTCAGAAGGGAACTATATAAAATCTAAAATTTATTTGAAAATAGCAGATAGTGCAGCTATATCAAATCTTATTCAGGGAGATGGGAGAGGGCAGGCTCTTGAAGCATTTAAAATTGCCGTAGCTGATAGTAACAATGTGAAATTGAAATTGCAGATCATGAAGGACAATTATGCTCCTGTTTTTAATATGTACGCAGGTTATTACCAGGAAGCAGCGGATGCATTTAATGAAGCTGCGGGAGCTCAAAGTAAAGAAGGATTTGCAAAATCTATGAATTTATTTAAAAAAGCCAATGAAGTTGGAGCTTATATTTCTAAAAATGAATGGGCCGCAATAGGAAAAGTAGATACTACACTTGTTTTGAATATTGGTAAAGCAGCTTTAAATGCAGGATTGGAAGATGAAGCAAAAAGAGCATTTATTTCATTAGCTGATGCGGGCATTTCAGGTGTCTCAAATTCTGAGGATAATGATAGTTATAGAATTCCATATCAGTGGTTAACTTTTCACTATAAAGATGCAGATGATGAAGCAAATATGGTAAAGTATGCTAATCTTGGTAAAAAGTATTTCCCTAAAGATGATTATTTTGATTATGTAATGATGGATTTTTATAGGCAAAAGAAAAATATGCCCGAAGTTTTTGCAAAACATGAATCCATCATAAAAATACACCCGGATAGTTTAAATTATCATTTTAACTATGCGAACGATATTTTTGGATATTTGTATAATAGCGATGATGATGTTGTGGTCCAAAATAAGGATCAATACTTAAATACTTTAAAGCAAGAGTTAGACAAGGCATATGAAATCAATTCAAATGATATCAATACAAATTGGCTTTACTCTCAGTATCATTACAACAAAGGAATTGAATTAAGAGATGAAGCTCTGGCAATTAAAGGAAACAAACCTGAAGATGTTAAGAAAAAAGCTGATTTAAAAGAAGCTGCCAAAAAATCATGGAATGAAGCAATTCCTTATGGTAAGAAAGCATTAAAAGTTTTGGAAGAAGGTAAAAAGACCTCTGATAGATCAAGGTATAAATCAATCGCAAATTTGATGCAGAATATTTACAGGAGTTTAGAAGATAGAGCGAACACAAAAGTATACGAAGATGCTTATGATAATGCTGACAGTATTTTTACAAAAGATTAGAACTTCTTAAAAACGCAATAGAATCATTTTATAAAAAACTTCCGGTAGAAATGCCGGAAGTTTTTTTATGTTGAAAATTTGTGTGCTACATCACTTAATATGAATTTTGTTCAGATAATATTATTGATCAGATTCAGAGTAAATAAAAATTCTTTTAATCTAATTTCTGATTGGTTGAGATTAGTTCGTTTTTGCGAAATCGATTTTAAATCCAGGTAAAGTTTGAATGAATTTCAGATTAAATGAAACAACAAAAATTAAGCAGAGTAGTGATCTGTGAGCATTTTAGGAATATTCACAATATATCTTAAAAGAGAGAACCCAGGTGCCTTCAGAAAAACCCTATTTAACATAATATAAATTATAGGAAAATTAAGAAAAGAATATTCAGGTTAAAGATTGAAAATTTTATCTTTAACGGAGTGATTTCAATTGGCTTACATTAACTTAGCAAATAGCGCTGGAAATTGTCCTGGCCTTCAGTTTTAATAATATTCTTTGAACTCTCCTTAGGAAATATTCATGTTGAAAATAATTAACAGACTCCCCTTAACGATCAAATTGCTTTTAATTTGTTTGATCCCTATTTCACTATCCATTTATTTTTCAATAATTATATATAACGAAAAATCGGATAGAATTCAATTGATTGAAGCTGCAATTAATCGAATTAAGGAATCAGAGGAGATTCAGGAATTGGTTGTGTCAATAGCCTGGGAACGTAGATACGTAATAAACTATTTGCAGCAAAAGAAAGATCGGGAACTATTAGATTCTCAAAAAATAATTACGGATTCTATTATTACACATATAAACCAAAGCAATCCGAGGCTTAAAGATTTTCCTAAATACACCTTTTTAGATCGATTAAATACAGTGCGAAATGCTGTTATTAATGATTCGGCCTATACCGTTCGTGATGCGATAAGGTATTATACAGCAGCATTAAACAGAATAAATTCGCTGGAAGTCCCTATTCCACTTGGGGATCTATTTTTAGATGAGAATTTCAACGAACTCCATTCTCAGTTTGTCATGACGAAAATGATCAACCTGTTGAGTACTGCGAGGACCGATATCTATAATAATTTACAAAGTGAGCGGACTATATCTCCAAATATTTTACAAAGTGAGCGGATTATCTCTCCAAATTTTGACGGATCTTATGGTGTTTATCGAATGTATAAAACTTATGAAAAAGAGCTTGAATTAACCTCCTCGCCTTCGACACTTAATAAGTATGATTCCATATCCCGAAGAGTTGATTATGCTCAAATGATTTCTACAATGGATCATGTATTTCTAGGTTCACCTAAAGCAGAATCCGATTTTACATCAGAGCAATGGTGGGAATTAACTTCGCAGGCTCTTCAAAGTTTAAGGCGGACTCAGATTGAATTGTATCAAAACTCAGAGGATAAATTGGTTTCATTATTTGACATAGAGAAATCAAAACAATTCCGAACATTAATATTTTTGGTTATTTCAATCATCTTTGTCGTAATAATTATCCTTTATTTTGCCTCCGCAATTTTAAAAAGTTTAAAAAGTCTTGAATATGCCGCTTACAAGATATCCAAAGGAAATACAGGAATTAAACTGAATGAAATTTCATCCGGCATAATGGAAAATTTAGCCAAATCAATTTTACAAATTGAAAAAAACAATTTACTTCTGGCTAATGCTGCAAACGAAATAGGAAAAGGGAATTTTGATGTTAAGGTTAATCCCCGAAGTGATAATGATCTGCTCGGTAATTCTTTAAGGAAAATGAAACATGACCTGAAAGAATTCAATTCTCAAAAAGATAAACTACAAAAAGAAACACTTCAACTCGTTCAGAACCGGGATGAATTTTTTAGTATGGCAAGTCATGAGTTAAAAACCCCAGTCACTTCTTTAAAAGCCTACACGCAATTATTATTAATGGAAGGAAATGATTTTGTGAATGAAGATGGAACAAATATGCTGAAGAAAATGGATCAGCAAATAAATAAACTAGTTGCATTAATCAATGACTTATTGGATACTTCCCGCTTGCAATATGGGAATATGGAATATCCTAAAGAAGTATTGAAATTAAATCATTTAGTAACTGAGGTAATTCAGGAAATAAAAATGCCTAATCCCGAACATAAAATCATTTTTCAAAAAAATATTAATGGAATGATTCACGGAAATCCTGATCGTTTAAGACAAGTCATTAATAATTTAATTGGTAATGCTATTAAATACGCTCCGGATTCAAATGAAATTCTAATCCGTTTGGATAAGAAAGAGGACAAAATACAATTTTCCATAAAGGACTTTGGATATGGAATTCGCGAAGAAGATAGACCATTTATATTTGATCGTTTTTTCCGTGTTTCTGAGAATAATTTAAATACTTATCCCGGATTAGGTGTAGGATTATATATTTCAAATGAAATTATAAAAAATCATGAGGGAAGAATGTGGTTAGAAAGCGAACTTCAAAAAGGAAGCATATTCTTTTTCGAACTACCTTTAGTAAATCCATAATTTCCAGGACTACATTTCAATACATGATTCTAACCAATATCACTGATTTGCCTGTTACAATAAGCATCTAATTACTTTTCCCATAAAGATTTATACCTTATTCACATTGCATATTAGAATCGTTAATAATTATATTACTGGTGCAATTATTGATAATGATCAGAGAATTAATAATTAAAGTGTAAATAATGAAAAGAGTCTTAATTGTTGATGATAATAGCGATATACTTTGGGTTGTTGAAACTATTTTGAAAAGATATGGTTTTGAAGTAATAACCACATTAAAAGGCGAAGAGGTAATGGATAAAACGGAGCAATATAATCCGCAGCTTATATTATTAGATGTATTCTTATCGGGAATTGACGGCATAGAGGTTTGTAATATTTTGAAAGCAAATCCTTCTACTCAAAACATCCCGGTAATTATGTTTTCAGCACATACAAATTTTCATGATATCATGAAATTCTGCAAAGCAGATGATTTTGTGGCAAAGCCTTTTGATTCAAATGAATTGGTTAGAAAAATCAATTTTCAAATTGATTTACATAGAGCATAAAAAAGACCAAGCTCAGTTTTATTCTTTTCATAATTACATTTATCATTCGTTCCATACACATCTTTTTCATTAAGAAAATATAATTTATACAATTGTGTAAATTATTCCACAGATATTTCTAATCCTGTTTATAAATTCCCCTACCCTTCCGGTAATTGAAATTTTTTGAATCGATATGTCATGATACAATATAAACATCGATTTTAATAACAAAGGCTGCTCTCATAGAAAGCAGCCTTTGTCATTAATGTTTAAGCTCTAATTAATTGCAGATTTAGTTATCGACTGCTAATTTATTAAGATTTAATTCAACAGCCGAAATAGGCCAGATATAACCATCATCTGTAGGTTTTTTAGACGGGGCGATTCCTTTGGCAGGAATGGTTTGCAATAATCTCATCAGATCAAAATTACGGAAACCTTCTCCGAGCAATTCAATCCTTCTTTCAGTTAAAATTGCTTGGATTAATTCCTCTTTCGTTGCGAAAACAAACGTAGTTGTAGCATCCGAACGTTGTCTGACAGCATTAAGCAAATTAAGCGCTCTGACATCAACGACGGCACTTGTTCTTGCAAGTGCTTCAGCCAGATTCAACATAACCTCACTATAGCGGATTACAGGTACCCAATCAGTGTAAGGACTTGGTCCGGTACATTTCATAAGCCATGATTTTCCATTCGGAGAAACTTTTGTTAAGGCTCTTCTCGCATCGGTACTAACCCAGCCCGTATTTCCAATAATACCAGCCGGATTTAAAGAATACTCACCATTTCCTACTCCACCCTGAGCAGGTGTAGGAGTGTAATAATAAGCAAGTTGATTTTGAGTTCCCGGGAAATCACCACTTGTTGTACTCATTGGCATGGAAAGGACACTTTCAAGTGTAGTGTAGGTAGAAAAGACTGCAGCAATACTTGGATTCAACTTATTGTTTACTCCGCTTGTAGCTTCAAAAGGGGCTGCTGAACTAACCATTTTATTCGCTTCTGTAATCACTTCAGGGTACTTTTGCATGGCCAGGTACATTCTTGTTTTCAGAGCAATAGCTGCATTTTTGTGTGCCCGGGTAACCCGATCTGTGGCACTTGCGTAAGTTAATGGGAGTCCGCCTTCCGCTTCATTAAGGTCTTTTATAATTTGCTTATAAACTTCGTCTACGGTGCTTCTGGCAAGATCAGAATGCCCTGCTTCTTTAATTCCTGTTAAGCGAAGTGGAACTCCAAGATTTGTTGCTCCTGCAGCAAATGGTTTTGCATAAAATTGCAACAATTGCATATAACAAAGAGCCCTTACCAATTTCGCCTCTGCAATATAATTATCTGCAAGGGCTTGTCCGACTACCTGGGTTCCCTGTGCAGCCATCCCTTCTAAAAATACATTCGCAGAATTAATGGTATAATATGCCCTGAACCATAAATTCTGAACAGAGTTGGAACTGCTATTTGTTGGATTAAGATTCCAAACGTCGAAACCTGTTACCAGATTACTTCCTTCATTTA
>JBDSBN010000294.1:0-5832 GCA_039921585.1 Ginsengibacter sp.
AAAATGTCCTAAAGGACATGGTGCATGGAGCGGGCCAAGTGAGAACCAACGGCCGGTATTCAATTTATTTTAATGAAAATGCCATTATAGAAGCTGTACTAAATAAAATAAATGACATTACCGACATCACCATAAGCGATAACAGCAATTTTACTCCCAAAGGATCAGGTATTGAAATCAATTTCGTTTTCTCAATAGCCGGCGGAACAGGAAGTGGAAGTTTTATGGATGTAGCTTATTTGGTGAAAATTGCCCTGGCAGGAAACGAAGAAGTAACAAGCACAGGCTTTATTGTTCTTCCAGACGTTTTTAATGCAATGCAACAGGGAGTTTCAATGTTAAGCACGAAACCAAATAGCTATGGCGCCTTAATGGATCTGGATTATCTCATGCAAAACAATGTGGAAAACCTAGGTCTGAGCATCAACTTTAGCAATCGGATAATCGAAATTGATTCAAATCCGTTTGATATTGTTTTTACAGTAAATAACAAAAACGCAAGCGGAGAAACAATCAATCATATCGATGATATATCTGAGCAAATTGGGCTTGCCATGTTTACCGGTGCGAGTGAATTAAGTGCAAACGTTGGAAGTGTATATGATAACATTAAAAGTTTATTAGTAGACAAAGAACTCGATATCGAAGACAAAAGAGCTTGGGCTTGCGGAATGGGGGTGAGTGAATTGTTTTATGACGGAAATACCCTTGGAAATATTTATGCCCGACGTGTGACGGCGGCCATGATAGACAATCTCCTTAATAATAACGAAGATGCTCAGAAATTAGCCGACGTTTTTATCGATGATCCTGCAGTGTCAATTAGAGAAAATGAGGGAAATGATTTTTTAATAGATTCCTTGCTAAGCTCTACTCCAAATTATCAGTTCTCGGGTTTAGACGATCTGCAGGATGGCAAAAATGTTATACAAGCTTACTTGAAGAATGTAGAAAGCACAGCTGAGGAAACAATTGCCGAAAATTACAATCTCCGATTAGGCAGTGTTACCTCAAATCTTCAGAATGAAGTAAACATTATCATTAATAAAGACAACGGCGTAGGCAATGCGAAGGCGTTTCTAAATGACTTAAAAGGTCAGCTGCTGATTTTTCAGGAAGAGATGGATAGTGAGGAAGCTATATTCAAAATTTCTCAAGCGCAACTCAGCAATCAAATTCAAAACGATCTAAATCAATTACAAAATATTTCATCCGGAATAGGTTTTTATCTGAAGAGAGGAGAAATAAAAAATTCCAAACAATCTATTTCAGACATTGCCAACCAGCAGGGGATAAATATCCATGAAATTTTTAGACGTCAATTTGCTAAGAACTTCTTCAATAGTTTAATTAGGAAAGTAGATGAGCATACAGAAAGTTTAGAGATTATTGAGCAACGATTAAGAAACGTCCGACAAGATGCAATTGGCAGGGCAAATAGCCTCGCAAATTCGGCTACCTCAAGAAATAAAATATTTGTTATAGATCTTCACAAACATGATCTTAATAAAGCTTATGCTTCGCACACAGATTATTTAATTAAGGATTTGATAGAGTCCTTGAATTTATCGAATAGTATTTATGACTTCCACCAATCCTCAGAGGAAATCATTTCAAATTATTTTTGGAATTACTCGCGACGATTGCCTAAAGCAATGGATTTTCGGAATAAATCAATTGAGGAGGTATTAGCAGATTTACCTCAAGAGCAGCAAAATGAAATTGCAAGAAAATTATTGAATAAGTCAAAAGCGCTATGGCAGTGGAGTTCTGAAGGTTATAAGGTCGATCACCAAATTTCCGAGGATTTTGTTATAGGTTTAAAGGGAAGCAACAATGAATTCAAAAAAGCATTTGAAGGACTAACAGACGCCGGCAATTCCAATATAGAATTCGTAAATACAGGAGTAAGCAATAAAATAACCTGTTATCGGATGGAAGCCGCGGTGCCAGTTTTTGGAGTTAAGGGTATTAAGGAATATGAGAATGAGTATAATTTGAGAAAGAAGCGTGCTTCAAGTATGAATTATCATATCGATAACAATTGGTTGACGAATATGAAGAGAGAGAATTTCTCTTTGTGGCCACTAATCAAGGAGGACAAGAGTCTATCCTTATGGGTGTTTGGCTTTGTCTATAACTTCATACGTCTTAACGACAATGGAAATTATGAAGTGTATTCTTTAAGACAGGGGGATCCACTGGAAGGATACTGGTATGAGCTCTCGGAATATAGAGACTCCGCATTTGAGAAGTTTAAAAAAGAAGGCTTTGCTGAGGAATTAGAAGAGCTTGTGAATAAGAGGCAAAATGAGGATGGGGAAATCCGAACTAGAGAAATCGCAAACTCTATTAAAGTGGATTATCGCAATCAATACGCGCAATTAAATATTTCTACTGAAGATCTTAAAAAAGCACATTTTAAAAAGATTGCCGATTTAATAAGAAGCGAAATCAATTTTACTACAATAGAATTATATTAGCATGTCAATCAGTCCAGCTATAAATATTGGGATAGGAAGCTATGGTGCTAATTGTATTGAGAAATTGGCCGATAATTTCGTTCAGAGGGAGCAGTTTTTTCTAGACTATCTATCATTTCATCAGCTAATCGAAATTGATGAAATGATAGCTTCGAAAACGCATAAAAAGGGAATCTTTGAACCTGAACAACTGGATGACCAAGCTTCAATGGACAATGACTGGAGGTTGGGGAATTTTCTTTCTGGCGCCTATAACCATTTGATAAATTTAAATCGATCACTAAATTCAAAAGTCAATTTTGGAGCTATTCATATCAATTTATTTTTTGCCGCTTATGAAACAGGTCACATAGATTTGCTGTGCAAGACAATACTCAAGATTGATGAGCTCAAAGAACAAGGAACTTTTGGAGAAGTGCAAGTGAAATGTTATTCGGTGCTTTCTGATGGAAAAGCCTTATCCACTAAAGCGCAAGAAGAATCTATTGTGGAGACTTTATCGAAACTGGTAGATATTAGAAGACGCTATAATGTGCTTTCCCATATTTTTATTTTCGACGATAAGAATACCTGCGCCGTTTCATTGGGAATCCATCGCGACTCTCTGCCTTTCGCCATGATGGAAATTGTCATTGTTTTTCTTCAAAATGAGTATAGGATGACTGGATCTTTGATTTCTGAAAACCGTGTTTTTTCCTTAGGCCTTGGGATGGTTTATTTTGATGAGCTGTTCTTTAGAGCTTTTATGAAAAACCTTATTCTTCAGACAAAAATTCGTCTCGAGAAAATTCATGATGGTGATAAAATGATTTCCACTATTGATTACAGGGAAATCATTGACAAAAAAATAATCCCTTATTTAAATAAAGAGTTACCGTTTGAAAAACTTATCGAGGCTATTGAGAAAGTTACGGCGCCGGTGAATTTTATAAATACCATGCGCTGCTATGAATTTTTGCTTTTAAATCTTCTTGGACACCACGATAAAATAGAATTGATAGAGCCGATAGATAAGGAGGAATTATTCTCTATTCAGGATATTATTTATCAGAAACTATATGAGGAAGTTTTAACGGAGACAGAAATCGAAGAAAAAACATTGCTCGACCTAAAAGAATATAAAAAACGTGTATCAGAACATGACGTCCTTGTTAAAGAAGACGACCCAAGAGCTGAAGAAATGAAAAAACTACTTTCAGAACATGAGGAATCTGTTGAGAAATTGATCCAACAATTCAGTGTTCCAAAGCGCAGAAAAGTAATTGTAGTAAAATCCAAAATACGCTTGCTCGAGAAAACAGCAAAAGAATTAGAATCTGAAGTCAAAAAATTGAAGGAAGATTTTGAGAACAAGAATATATTCGGAAGATTTTTTGGGAAAGGAAGATACAAAAAGTTCAAAGCTGAAATAAAGGATAAAATAGTTGCCAGCGATATACTTCTTAATGAAGAAAGAAAATCTATCCAATCCAAAAGCAATGAACTTCAGTTTCAACTTGAACAGCTATATAAACTACAGGACACCTTAAGTAATAAAATAAAAACACTTTTAGATGGAAAAGTCGACATTTTCGAATTAAAAAGAAAATATCAAAAAGAACTAGATGCAATAGCTTTTCTAGACTATGAATTTTTGCACAATATTATATCTCCACATATTCTAGAGGAGTATGAAACAAATCATCGTGATACACTTCAACACAATTTAAAGGGAGTATTGCGAACTCTGTTTGAAGAATCGATTAGGAGTAGAATAAGCTTTAAGAAATTATTAGACAACAAAATATCCGACCAGGTAAATAGCATTATCGATTTCAAAATGAATAAATACTTGTTGAACGAATATGACGAAATGAATTTATTGAAGTCATATGACTTTGTAAATGATTTGATGCTTTTAAAACAAAGAGCATTTCCGTTTTTTAATGCCATTCCTTCTTATACTCCCAAACCGCATTCTTTGAAATACTTTAATGATGCCGATAAAATAAGGACAGAGAAATTGAGAGAATTGCTCGACGGCAACTACACCGGAAATATACCATCCTTTATTCCTGTGCAGAGTGATAATAAATTTGCCTTGATTACTATTGAAATGGTTGAAAACCTGAATGATATCGTAAAATTTAATAACCATTTCCAACGAGTTAACGCTTCATAATTTTATTACCATGCAAAAAATTATCAAATATCCCATTTGGTTTTTACTGATTATACTTTCAGCGAAAAACATATTTGCTCAGCAGCAAAGGGTTGATGAAAAAAAATACATCTTTCTTCTCGACATCACCAAATCAATGTTTGGATGCTGTGGCTCTCCAGACATCTTTGAAAAAGTTCGAACCCATTTAATTAATGCGATCGAAAATATTTCAGATCCCAACGCCGAAATTGTTTTAAGCACCTATCAACAAAAAATTATTGACACATGGAAAGTTAAGGCTTCGGCAGAAGGCAAAAGGAATTTGATCAACAACCTTAAAAAAATCAGCAACAAAAATGTTCCAGGACAGGAAACAAACATTTTGGGAGCGTGGAATGAAGCGACATCACATTTAGACAATAAAAAAATCAATATAGTATTCATTCTGACAGATGGGGAGCACAATGATCCCAACGTCCCAATACAAAAGTTTTATGATGAAATTCCTCGTTGGAAAAATGTCAGTTCTTACCAACAAGCCTATATGTTTATAGTAGAACTAACAGATTTGGCCATAGACAATAAAGTGAGGGAAATCGTTGCCAAAACCAAAGACGTCCAAATTATCAATGGGATTGAGTTTTTCATTCTTGAAATTAAGGAGCAATCACCTATTTTAAATACGGAAGATGATCTGGTTTTTACCTTTGGCCTAAAGAAGGACAATTGGAATCCTAAATTCAACGACCTTCCTTTTTTGTTGGATATTAAGAGTGATTACTTTGAATTGGACAAAAAAGAGATACGTTTTTCAGAATTGCCCTTAAAAATCAGACTAGTTCCAAAAAAGCCTTTAAATAAACTGAAAGAAGAACTTGAGCCTATTACGTATGTAAATGTGGAAGCAAATTACCCCTCCGAAAAATTCCCTCAAATCAAGCTGTTGAATAATAGCATTTCCGTTCAGGTTAATAACCGCAAAGAGAAAGTATTAAAAATTGAAGTGATTAATTAGGATTCCTGGCCTTTTACTATAGATATGGAAGAAATAATCATTGCAAAATGCATGTTTCAATTTCAATAAACTATCTGTTTCCAGTCCTTATTTCCCCTCCACTTAGTTCCAGGGGGGGGCAGGGATAACCTTACCTGGACTCAATTAAGTGATCTCAAGGGCTGGAAAAACGAGGTGTCAGTGATGTATGG
>JBDSBN010000295.1:0-17816 GCA_039921585.1 Ginsengibacter sp.
AACTTTGCCCAGTTGCCGTCAACACAAAAGCCACCCCAAGGTGGTTTTCTTTCACCAAAAACTCAGCATTATAAATTTTCCCATCTGCATCGGCTACAACGCTAATATCATGCGATAACAAACAACTCGCCGGTTTCGGAGTTTCATCAAAATGAAAATTAACCGTCTCCCCCGGCTGCCAGCCGGTACCGGTTATGATCACATACTCACCGGGAGCATAATCCAGCTTATCTGTCGTAACTGTGGCAGTTTGCGCAAAAGAGGTTGCACTTGAAAATGTAACGGCAAACAACGTAAAAAATAGGCAGCGTAGCAATATTTTCATAAACTTAATTTATATCGTTATTATATTAATTAAAAACAGGGTAATTAAATAATTTCTAACAGGAATATTGTTCATTAAGTCTATAATAAATGGTGCCATTTATCTTCAAGGGATCATTGGAGCGGTTCGGATAACTGGAAATACGTCTTGTTCTGGGGGATTATTCGTCTGCAAACATAAATAGATTATTTCAATAACAAAACAAATGTTAAAAATAAAGTTTTTTTTTATTTTTAACATTTTTGAAGTATTAGATTGTTAACTAAAAAACCCTTAGTATAAAATATAAATTCTAGTTTAAAACCAAAATAAAATAAGGAGATTTAGAAAAAATTTCCACGGATTCAATATAAAGGATAAATTACTCTGCAACAAAAATGGTAAAAAATTACGTGAACTGCTTGAGGGTTTAGCATACCGCCGACTATCTAAAACCTATTACCTAAACCCTACTCAACCACCAACACAATCTTACCAATATGTGCACTGCTTTCCATTAGTTCATGTGCTTTATGAGCCTCTTCCAAAGGGAATATTTTATAAATAACCGGTTTAAATTTTCCCTCTTCCATCAATGGCCAAACGGTCGTTTCGATTTCTTGTGCCAAGGCACTTTTAAACGACACACTTCTATTCCGCAGTGTACTACCGCTTATGCTTAATCTTTTTTTCATGATATCCCTGATATCTAAATTCATTTCACTTCCTTTCATAGCGTTAATGAAAACCATTCTTCCATCCGGACGTAACAAACGCATATTTTTCGGAACATAATCGCCTCCGATCATGTCCAGAATAACATCTACACCTATGGATTCCAGTTTGGTTTCAAAATCAACCTCTTTGTAGTTTATACAATCCTTTGCACCAAGTTCGATACAGGCTTTGCATTTTGTATCTGACCCGGCAGTAGCAAAAACTGTAGAGCCTAGAGCCGTGGCTATTTGTATGGCGGTAATTCCAATACCGCTACTACCTCCATGCACTAATAAATTTTCACCCGATTTTAAGGCCCCTCTTTGAAACACATTATGCCAAACTGTAAATACTGTTTCAGGAAGGGAAGCCGCTTCGGCAAAAGTGAAACCTTTGGGAACAGGTAAGCACTGCCCTTCTGCAACCGTTGCATATTCTGCATAACCACCACCGGAAAGTAAGGCACAAATTTCATCTCCTTTTTTCCAACGTTTTACATCTTTTCCACATTCCTCCACAATACCGGCAACTTCTAAACCCGGAATATCTGCCGGTGCACCCGGAGGTGCAGGATAGGATCCTTTTCTTTGTGCAATATCCGGACGGTTAATGCCCGCAGCTTTAATTTTTATCAGAACTTCATTATCCAATGGTACCGGAATGGATCTTTCAGCGATTTGTAATACATCTGCATTGCCAGGCCTGGTAATAATCATTGCTTTCATAGAATTCTTTTAACATTATTAGACTGTGTTATTTTCTTGTAAATATAAAGAGAGTGGATTACATACATTTTGACCGGTTATAGATAGTCATATCTAACAGACAACAATGTTGCGCCTATCTTAGTATAAGAGAACATTTTGGAGATAACTTATTAGAATATCCATTTCCGGATTTTAATATCCAAAGAAACAGAGAGTTTAGTTGATCTCTTCTAACTTTTCCAAAACCATCTTCATCTTCCCGGAAATTAAATTATAATCCACCATCTCTTTGCCGGTATAAATAAAGAATACTGCCACATGCATATTATTTTCTTCCAGAAAAGATTTGAGGGAGTGCTTATTTACCCGATATGTTTCGCGAAGAAGTCTTTTAATCCGGTTTCGATCAACTGCCTTTTTAAAATGCTTTGTTCCCACCGTAAAACCGGCTTGCAAGGAAGGATATTCATTTGAAACCTCCATGTACACTACCCTCAAAGGAAAAACAGAAAATGCTTTTCCTTCTTTAAAAAGCTTTTGAACGATCTTTCGGCTTTTTATTCTCTCCTGCGCTGATAATGTATTTTTTGGTTGAATAGTTTAAAAATTAGTCATTACAAAATCCTACTTACAAAAATAGCCTCTATACGAGGCTATTAAAATTTATTTTTCAAGTTGTTTATTTCTTGCTTCCATGTTCATCAGAAACCGATAGTTTATGGCGCCCTTTTGCTCTACGGCTTGCCAAAACTTTACGGCCATTTGCTGTAGACATACGCTTTCTAAATCCGTGCACACTTTTGCGGCTACGGGTATGCGGCTGGTAAGTACGTTTTTTTCCTGGCATTGTTTATTAATTTACCTTTTTATTAAAATTGTTTCTTTTCTCAGCCGGGCACAATCCCTGCTGTATGTGAAAGGGCTGCAAAAGTAATAAACTTTTTTTTACTTTTTAAAAGGATTTTAAAATATTCTTGGAATTCAAATAAATTAACAATTATACCCGGCAAGTTGCCCTGCATCTATCATATAATGTAATAACACCCTATTGCTTTTGTATGCTTAAGAGATTACTTTTTAAAGAATAATAAACTCTGCATTGATTTTTTCCCCATAAAATGCGCGGGCATGTTTATTAAAGTCGTCTATAGAATCCGTAGTACAAAATCTTAGAGACGCATGCTTGCTACATTTCTTATCCATTTCAGGATGATGATATAAATAATCCTGCAAACTCTTTGCGACAATATTTCCCTGGGAAATTATATTTACATCTTTTGGTAAGAACTTTTTAATAGTATCTATCAAAAGTGGATAATGAGTACAACCCAATAATATCGTATCAATTTGATCTGATTGGCTTAATAAGCTTTCGATTTCTTTTTTGATAAAATATTCCCCGCCCTGATTATCAAACTCATTATTTTCTACTAAAGGAACCCAAAGTGGACAAGCCTGTTGCCAAATAGAAACCCCGGGAAAGAATTTTTCAATCTCCAGCAAATAAGATCCGGATCGCACAGTGCCATCAGTTCCTAAAATCCCGATATGGTTTGTATGGGAAAAGCTGCCAATAATTTCAGCAGTTGGCCTTATGACTCCCAACACCCTTTTGTGGGAAAATTGGCCCGCTAAATCTTTTTGCTGAATCGTTCTTAATGCTTTCGCTGAAGCCGTATTACAAGCCAGGATAATTAACTCGCAATTTTGAGCAAAAAGCCATTGAACGCATTGTTTCGTATAGTGGTATACTGTGTCGAAAGAACGCGGGCCATAAGGAGCCCGGGCATTATCTCCCAGATACAAATAATCATAATTGGGAAGAAGGTTTTTAATTTCTTTTAAAACAGTTAAACCCCCGTATCCGGAATCAAAAATACCAATTGGTTTAAGTTTTGACATATCCTCAAAATTAAAGAAGCCATCCGGTTTTCGGATGGCTTCTTTAAAATATCGATTTATAATTATTTACCTGCTGGTTTAGCCGGTTCTTTTAAACCTAATTTTTTCATAACCAAAGTTCCAATATCATTTGCCGGAGGCATAACGATCAATGCTTCTTTAGGAAGAATATAAGTATAGCCATTCTCTTTTGCTACTTCTTCAATAGCAGTTTGCAATTTCTTTTGAATAGGCATAGAAAGTTCCATTCTTTTTTGTTCAAACTGATTTTGAATTTTTTGTTGCTCACCGCTTAATTCCATGCTTTGCTTTTGAAGTTCATTTCTTTTGACTTCTTTAAGACTAGCGCTCATAGTGGCTGAATCTTTTACAAATTTCGCAACTGCTTCTTCAAAAGCGGCGTTTTTTTCCTGTGCGTTTAAATAAAGTGACTGTTGGAAATCATCAAGATCAGCCTGAACTTTTGCTGCTTCCGGCATTAATTGAATAATATCATCAGCACTTATGTATCCAATTTTTTGAGCATTCGCTGCATTGGTAAATCCAAATATTCCTGCGGAAATAAGAAGGATGGTAAGGAATTGTTTCATTTTTGTTTTACGATTTGTTTTTAAATAAAGTGGTTAATAGTAGTATGTTTCAGGATGTATGGGAGTTATTTAATTCCCATTTCTTTTAATACATCATCGCTTTTATCCAATTTTGGGTCGGCAAATATAACAGTAATTCCTTCACTTTTATCCAAAATAAAATCATATAGTTTGGAGGCGGCTAATTTTTGAATTGCATTATAAACTCTGTCCTGTATTGGCTTTATTAATTCTTCCCGTTTCTTAAATAAATCTCCCTCAAATCCGAATCTCTTTTTCTGCAATTCACGAAGTTCAAGTTCTTTGTTGTAGATCTCATCTTCTCTTTTTTTACGAAGAGCATCGCTCAGCATCACTACTTCTGCATCATAGTTTTTATACATCCTGTCAAGCTCTGCAGATTTTCGATCTATTTCCTGCTGCCACATTTCACTAAACTGATCTAGTTTTTCCTGAGATGATTTATACTCGGGAATTTTTTCTAAAATATACTTTGTATCAATTACTGCATATCTCTGTGAAAACCCGGTTGCACTCAGTATAAAGGAAACCGTTAATAATAAGAATACTTTTTTCATGCGAGTATTATTTAATGATTTTTAATAGACAATGCCTTGCTTTTTCAGTAGATGCAGTAGCGTTGTTTTCCTGCATTATGACAAGTTAAAAACAATTTAGGTTGATAACAAGAAGTTAAAGCAATGATTATTCCTTTAAAATAAATGTGTTTTCAAAACTATTTACTCTTACGCATCCTTTGATATCGCATTGAATTATTCTGGCTCCTGTCCAAGCATAAAGGTGAACTTCGCTGCACCTTTTAATCCGGTACCTCCATTTATTCTATCAAGTCCTACTCCATAATCAAATCCGAGCAAACCAAACATAGGCAGGAAGAAACGCATCCCAACTCCCACCGAGCGCCGTAATTTGAAAGGATTATAATCTTTGAAATCAAACCAGCCATTGGCAGCTTCAAAGAAAGTTAATCCATAAATAGTACTACTTGCACTGGTGCTAAACGGATATCTTAATTCAAGAGTATATTTATTAAATATTGTAAAGAAATCCCGTGCATTACTAATGTCCGGATTCACTTTAGGGTTGGAATTATCATAAACCGGATATCCTCTGTGCGCAACAATATCATAACCCAACAATCCATAGTTGTTACTTAAACCTGCATCACCCAATTGGAATCTTTCAAAAGGAGATAAAATTGTTTTATCCGTATATCTTCCTAGAAATCCAAATTTCGCAGCGGCTTTCAAAATGAATTGTCTGTTCTTGTCTTCCCCACGCGCTTGCCCGATAGGTACATACCACTCGGCTGTAAATCTTTCTTTATGGAACTCTACCCACTTATACTGATCTGCTGATACCGCTTCATCTCTGAAAAGTGAATAAGGAGGAGTCAGCTGCGTACTAAATATAAAATTTGCTCCACTGGTAGGGAAAATCGGATTCGGTCCGGCAGAATTTCTTGCCAGAGTAATCTTTAAACTCACGTTATTAGAAATACCATTGGTTAAACCAGGGAAAATATTATAATTCCTTAATTTATAACGCTGGTAATTCAGCTGATAAATTAATGCGAAATAATCATCCGGCCATTTTAATTGTTTTCCAAGAGACACACTGATACCTGTTGTCTTAATAAACGATGAATCTGCATAAGATCTATCGTACCAACCGGTATAAGGATTATACGCATTTGCATATTTTGTATCATAATATCCTATCGTAAAGGAATTCTTTTTCTTCCCGCCTAACCATGGCTCCGTAAAAGAGAAGTTATAGGAACGGAATTGCTTCCCATTACTTTGAGCTCGCAAACTAAGTTTCTGACCATCACCGACAGGCAAGGGTTGCCAGGCTTTTTTATTAAAAATATTATAGATGGAAAAATTATTAAATGAAACCCCTAAGGTACCGGTAAGACCTATTCCTCCACCGAATCCTGCAGAAAGCTCCAATTGATCAGAAGATTTTTCTTCCAGACCCCATGAAATATCCACGGTACCTTTTTCCAAATCTGGAACAATACCCGGATGGATTTTTTCCGGATCAAAGTAATTTAACTGACCAAGTTCCCTTTGTGTACGAATAATATCCTGACGGCTAAATTTCTCTCCCGGAACGGTTCGAAGTTCACGTCTGATAACATATTCCTTTGTTTTATCATTTCCGGTAATTTCTACTTTTCCGATTGTAGCCTGAGAACCTTCTCTCATTCTGATTTCGAAATCAATGGTATCATTATATACCGCCGTTTCTACAGCATTTACATCAAAAAATAAATATCCATCATCCATGTATAAGCTACCAATATCTCCGCCCTCTGCAGAAGGTATTTTTCCTAACCTTTTATTCAGTGTTTCAGCATTATAGATATCTCCCTTCTTTATCCCCAGCAACATATTCAAGATAGAATCTGAATATTGCGTATTTCCTTTCCAATCTATATTCCCAAAATAATACTGACTTCCTTCTCTCAATTTAAGAGCTACGTCCAGATCATTTTTATCGTTATAATAAGTAGTATCTGCAACAATGGTGGCATCCCGGAATCCTTTTGAATTGTAGAAATCCAGAATATGGCCTTTATCTTCAATAAATTTAGTTTCATTGAATTTAGCAGAACTTAAAAATTTAAACCTTGCGTATGGATCTAAAAATTCTTTCGTTTTGGAAGGAACGAGAAACCCATACTCGCTTAAGTAATCATTAAAAGCAATCTGATTGCTTTTTTCAGGATCATAAACATTTGTATTAATAGAAGGGAAAAGTGTAATTCTACTTTTCTCTTTTGTTCCCTTCATTTGCTTTTTCAATTTCAGGTCAGAAATTTTATCATTCCCTGCGAAATAGATTTCATTGATTCTGACTTTTCCGTTTTTGGTGATATCAAAAATGATATTCACAGAATTCGCACTTTTAGGATCGGGCGTTTCAATCACATTCACCTCAACGTTTCTAAATCCTTTTTCTATATAAAACTTTTTAATTACATCTGAGGCAGTTAATTTTAATCCTTCTGTTACTCGGGTAATTTTTCCTTTTGCAAGTCCAATTTTTGGAGTAAGGTCTTCCGCTTCACTTTTTCCTATTCCTTTAAATTTAAAATTTGTGAGGGTAGGTCTATCCGTAATATGCAATTCTACGGAAAGATCTTTTCCGGAAAGATTCGTTAGAAAAACTTCTACGTTTGAAACTAAATTTTGTTTCCAAAGATTATTAATGGCTCTGGCAAAATTATCTCCTCCAGGCAGAACTACTTTGTCGCCAACGGCCAGGCCGGATATAGAAATAATCAGGTTCGGGTCAAAAGAGTTTGAACCGGTCACCTTGATATCTTTTATTATATACTCTTTTGGGCTTTTTGCAATTAGAATATTTTCCAACTCGGGGTTTATGGAAGTAGGTAGCGTATCCGCGCTGGTAACAGCTGGTATGGTATCATTATTTACCTGAGCAAAACCAAACGTTTTGGAAGTAATAGCGATAACTATCAAGAATGAAATCTTGTAGATCTGATGCATTAAATCGATTTTAATAGGGCGGCAAGTTAAATTCAATTATTAAAAGTTTTTGTTAAATCAACCATAATAGATTTATGTTTTCAGCATTTTGCTTTAAGAGTTCCATTATAATTTGATGTAAAGGTTAGTTCTGACTTATTATATTGCGCTTATCCGATCATTTCTACCCGCTAAATGCGGATATTTAAGATGATAATTGCTCACTAGTTTTTCCAAATCTCCTTTCGCGGCTTTGGTAATCCAACAAGGCGTCGTAGAGATTATCTTTTCTAAAATCCGGCCAAAGAGTTTCGGTGAAATATAATTCAGAATAAGCTAATTGATATAATAAAAAATTACTTATCCGGTATTCACCACTAGTTCTAATCATTAATTCCGGATCAGGAAATTTATCGGTGCATAAATATTTTTTAAATTCATTGTCTGTTATATCTTCCGGATTCAGATTTCCTTCTTTTACCTGAATACCAATTTGTTTTACAGCATGTACAATCTCCCATCTGCTGCTATAGCTGAGGGCCATTACCAAATTCATCCCTGTATTTTTTTGCGTTTCCTCACAAGCTTCGTTTAATTCTTTTTGAGCGAAAGGAGGTAATAAATCTGTATTCCCGATCACGTATAATCTGATGTTGTTTTTATTTAATGTGGGTACTTCCTGCCTGATGGTCTGTACGAGCAATTCCATCAAACCCGTAACCTCATTCTTGGGCCTATCCCAGTTTTCTGTACTAAAAGCATAAAGGGTTAAATATTGCACTCCTAATTCGGCACATCCCTCAACGATATTCCGAACACTTTCTACACCACTAAAATGGCCAAATAAACGGTCTTTCCCTTTCTCTTTAGCCCATCTTCCATTACCATCCATTATGATTGCGATATGCTTGGGCAGTCTTTCTTTAATTATTTGATCTTTTTTGGTCATGGTCTATAAAAAGGTAAGTCAGGCTTATTCGCCTGACTACAACAAATGTAAGAAATTAGTTTATCCAATGAGGAATAATAAATAAATAATCACAAAATGAGTGGAATAGATCACTGTTATTTTTAAGCAGACAACAATTAAACTTACAGCAAACCAAGATGAATTTTATTTACAAATTATCTGGCACTGGGGCATCTATACGAAGTCAGGTTAAAGGACACACCAATTTCTGCAATTGCGTATTGATCTTTTTGCTTGCTGAACCCTCTTTGCCTTCCTTCGACACCAATAGGAGGTCCAAGCTCAAAGCTGCGGTCCTGCATAATTCCTGCAAGGGATTTACCTGAAGTAGAGGGAAATTTATCTATTCCAACATAGGTGGTACTCAAGTCATCTAAATAATCTGTTGTAGTAAATCTGTATCCTACTTCAAAAGAAATATTGACTTTATCAGAAATGGCATACTTCACGCCAAATCCAACAGGGATCACAATGGCTGTAGTGCCGTAACTTTTTCTTCCTTCATAGAAAGTCTGACCTTCCGTATTAAGCGGACGCAAATACACTTTTTCATTATTGTAATAGGCGTATGGATCGTAACTCATAAATCCGACACCTAATGAAGCATATGGTGTAAAGGAGTGTCGTGGATTTGTTGGAATAAACTTAAAGAAATTAAAATCACCCACAACTGCTACTTCGAATATATCTGAGTTAAAACTCAAGTTTCTGCTGCGCTGATATTCATTATTACTGTAAATATCACTATAGCCCAGTTTGGCATAATGACCCATAATGCGTGCACTAATATAATTCCCAAATTGCCTTCTAAAGAAAGCACCCAAAGCAAGTTTTGGCCGGTTAAAATTTGCCCTGTTATTTAAATCACCGAAATAATGCGCAGCACCGGCTGTGACTCCAAACTCTCCTGTTTGGACATATTGGAACTCTTCCATCTGAGCTTGTGACTTAAGGGCAAAAGCTGACATGAATATAATGAGTATGGTAATTCTTTTCATTTGGGTTTAATTTTATTAAAGGCCATCCTATTTAATATATAAGAGCAAAAATCGCTCTCATTTATTGCAACATAATTAAAACACATTCAAACCGATCCACTGCACTTTAATCCACTTATTCGTTTCCATAATAATAAAACGTATTCATGCAAAAATAAGATTGAAGTTAGAACGAAGGAAAGAAGTTTTAATTATTAAACAAGGTTAAAAATAGCGATAAAAAGATATTTCAGTACAACATTGATAAAAGAAAGGAAATACAATTGGATATTTATAAAAAAACAGGATGTAATCAGACCTAATTCTTGCTTTCAGCACCTCCCATTCACCTGCTAATTTCTTTTATCCAATCCCCAAGACAATTTACTTCTAAGAGTTTGCAGGAAATTCGTTTCATTTAATCTGACTAGATTAATACTGAAGGCTTCTTTACGGATAGCAAGTAATACATCTTTGGAAGCTATTTCCCGGCGACTATCCAGCGTGCACAAAAATCCATCTGTACGGCCTTCCACCTCAAAGGAAATAACTGAAGTATCCGGGATAACAAGGGGGCGGATGTTCAAATTATGCGGAGATACCGGGGTGATCACCAAACTGGCAGAATCCGGAAAAACGACAGGACCATTGCAACTTAAAGAATATCCGGTAGATCCGGTGGGTGTAGAAACAATTAACCCATCTGCCCAATAAGTATTCAAAAATTCTCCATTCAGATACGTATGTATTTTTATCATGGGAGATATATCCTTCTTATGAATTGTAAATTCATTCAAAGCATAGGGCAAACCATTGAACAGTGGCATATTTGCATCCAAATGCACCAGCGATCTTTTATCCAGCATGAAGGTCCGGTTAACCAATGACTCCACTGCTGTATGAATTTCATCTTTACCTATACTTGCCAGGAAACCCAATCTACCATAATTAATTCCCAACACCGGAATACCTTTATCTCCCACAAAAGTTACCGCATCCAGTAACGTTCCATCTCCACCCAAACTGATCATAAAGTCAATCCCGACTAAATCATCCGAATGATTAAATGTGGTGAACTTATTGGTAATGGGGATCGTTGAATAAAATTGATTGAAAAAATCCTGATAAACCACCGGTTCAATATTATACAAAGAAAACTCCGCAAATAATAGTTTCAAACCTTCTAATTGGTCAGACTCTAATCCCCGGCTATATAAGGCTATTCGCATAAAATTTAAGTTTATTTTCCACCCAACCTTCCCTAACAATTCTAGTTGTGTAAAAATACTCCCTTTTGACCTAATTGGTTTAAACTGTATTCTAAACTGATTTTCAGGTCAAATAAAGTGAGAATATCAATCCCGAAACCACCACTGTATAGAAATCGATTTCCCAATTTTGAGGATTCTTTATGGTATACATATCCCAAATCGGTAAATGTTTTTGCATAAAAAGTGAATGGAATCTTATCAACAATGCGCGTACGGAACATAGTAGGTAAATCAAAAGAACCAATCTTTTTCTTTAGATCAAATTTTGATAAGCCAAAGGCTACTCCATCAACAACATGATATTCATATCCCCGCATATAATTTTGACGGTACCCAAGCGCTTGTAAATTATAATAAGGCTGATCAAAAGGAAGTTTTATTTCAGCAGATAAACGAATGCTTGAATACCAATCGTTTTTGTGCTTGAAAAAAGTTTGAAAACCCGGTTCTACGGAAAACCGGTTTATTCCTCCTGACCACTCCAAACCACGCTTTTTTACAGACAGGGAAAAGCTGTTTCCTTTTAATGGATACATGACATTATCTACATGATCGTATTTTAATAAATATTCAATATCAACGAAGGTTTGTTTTTTTGAGGTGCTATTGAAATATTTTGGATTCAAGGTGGATATAATTGTATCAGCAATAGTCACATTTCGAAGATCTATAGAAAAGGTGCCTTTCAATCTCAAACCTTTTCTGAATGTAAGTGATGCTTTTATGTTTTTTTCTGCTTTCTCATAACCTCCATTTTCATAGTAGAGTAGTTTGTTGTCAACACTTGAAGCAAAAGGAATTTCCTTCGTTTGAGAAATCCCTCCACCTATTTTCAATCCTTTTGTAAGAGCGGAATTTAAATAGGGTATCGAATAATCAATCGATAAATTTCTTTTAAATCCGTTAATCAGATTAATAGATAACTCATCTCCTCTTCCACTAAAATTCTGATGGGAAAATCGCAATCCATAGCTGAGCCTTTTAAAATCGGCATGATGCGTTTTCACCCATTCATTAAAAGATCTGTCGGCTAATTCAAGATGTGGAATGGGAAGAAAATACCACTTTTCCTTTAGCACGATAAGGATATCCAATTCTTTTGGATTTTGAATCAACGGCAGCACATCTACTTCAGAAAACAAAGTGGTATTATAGATATACACTTTGGCCTTTTCCAGTTCTGATGTAATATTATCTACCAGAATGGAGTCACCTTCCCTAATATGCATTTCGCGTAGGATAACAAACCGTTTCGTTTTCTTATTCCCGGAAATAACGATGTTTTTTATCTGCATTTTGGTCATTTGCACTTTTCCCGAATCCATTTTCAGGGAAGCTGAATCCTGAGCAAAGGCAACAACAGATTGCATCATAAGAAAAAGGATGATCGTTCCTTTTGTTACAAAGGAAAATTTCCGGAATTGATGTGCACGTTTTGTGAAAATGAAATACAATGGATACAAGCGATTGACATTAAATTTGCAGATAGGTCATGAGGTTTTGATAATTTGTTGCCAAATCGTTCTCAAATAATTCTTCGCCTGAATAATAAACTACAGAATATTCGTATCGCCCGAAGGACGCAATGATTGTAGAAATTTCTCTTTTATTTATTTGTATGGTTACTTGCAACTGACCGGATGCAATCGGAGAAACATTCAGGTGAAGAATAGTTGCTCCATCACTTTCTACAATGCTATTGATCTCAGAAATTGCCAATCTGCTAGGCTCCATTTCTATAACGATCAATCCACCTAACTCATTTGCGCCGCAAAAATTCCCCAACGCATTAATCAAACTTAAACTACGGATGCATCCTAAGAGTTCATCCGTTTCATTTACTACAGGAATTATGTTGGTATGGTATAAATTACAAAGAGGAACTGCTTTTAAAAAATGTAGGGTCACCATAACTTTCACCGGCACAAAATCTGATTGAAATAACTCAAGCGTTGTTCCTTCTCTATTTTTATCCAACAGATCATCTTCACTAATCAGCCCTAAATACTTGTCTTTATTAACTACCGGTAAATGTGTGCACTTATAATCTGCAATTAGTTGCAAAGCTTTATTCCCGGAGTCTTCCAGGGTTAATTGGGGAATGGCATTATCAATAAGTTGCAGCGTCGACATAATTTAATTCATTTTAATTTTAATCCTTCTAAACTTAGAATTTTAAGCGCACATAACCAATTGAGTCTTTGCTAAACTACACTTAAGACAATTAAAACCGCCGTATTGTTGCAATGAATTAAAATCTTTCCAAAAAATTCCCAAGGATTTTATTAAACTCCCCGGGTACTTCCATCATTGGAGCATGTCCGCATTTATCAATGAAATGTAACTCGCTGTTTGGAATTAATTTCTTAAACTCTTCTGCTACAAATGGAGGTGTGATAATATCATTCTGGCCCCATATCAAACAAGTGGGTTGTTTAATTTCCCTTAATTCCTCTCCCAGATTATTACGAATAGCAGATTTAGCAAGTGAAATGATCTTAATAACTTTTAGACGATTGTTGGTGATCTCAAAACATTCATCTACCAATTCATCTGTAGCCATTGCAGGATCATAAAATGTAAGTTCTGTTTTCTTACGGATGTATTCTTTATCTCCACGCTTAGGGTAACTATCACCCATACCACTTTCAAATAAACCGGAACTTCCCGTCAGAATAAGTGATTTCACTCTTTCCGGATTTTTAAGAACATATACAAGTGCCACATGGCCGCCTAATGAATTTCCAATCAGGTGTATATCCTGATAGTTTCGATGTTCCACAAATCTTTTCACCCATTTCTGAAGCCCGCCAACTGTTGTGTTAAGCAGATCTAATTCAAAGAGGGGTAATAATGGAGCAACTACTTTATGCGTTTTTTTAAAATGCTCTATGAGATCTGAAAAGTTGCTCATTGCTCCAAAAAGTCCATGCAGTAATAGAATAGGCTGTCCTTCTCCTTCTTCGATAAATTTATATTTTCCGTCTTCGTGAGTTATATATTCCATGGTGCTTTAAGCTGGCAGATTTTAATTGTAAGCCAAATATTTCGTGCTAAAATAAATGTTTCTCTTCTAAAAATACAGGAAAGATTTATTTTGTTCATTTTACAAGGATTATTTTATCGCAAATTGTAGGCTATCTTATTTCCTGCGTTTTCGAAAAAGGCTTGAAGTTCGTTAAACATATCCTTGAAAACGGGAACGACCTTGCCCAGATTATCTATGATTTTTGGTCCCCAGGGAGCTACATATTTATATACGGAAGAATCGTCTATTGAAGCCTGACTGATCAAAGAGGTTTTTTCTCCGAAAAATAAGAGGACGCTAAAAATCATTGTATAAATCAGTAAATATAAAAGGATCCCTCCTAATTTATCTGCCCAACCTAACATAGCAAAACTGATGGTTTTCTTTAAGACACGCGCTCCTATATTTACCAAAAGGGCCACCAGAGTAAAAACAACAATGAAGCTTAAAACCGGAAGCCATTTTCCTGAGGCACCTGTAGAAGTCTCCAGATAGCCGGCGACGATTGCAGATAATTTTAAAGCCGCTGCCAGGCCAATGATAAATGCCAGAAAAGAAAACACGCCTATAATTAAGCCTTTTCTAAATCCTTTAAAAACAGCAATGCTCAGGATTATATAGTAGACAACATCAAGAGACATAAAAAATGATTAATCGGTTTTTGAGAACTCTATCAGGAGAACCAGTTTTTTTCTTTGATCCGGACTGATAATAATAGATCGATTCCGTAAGTATGGTCTCAAAATACCTAAAAACATTAACCTAACAAGCTCTTTACGATTTTTGAAATCGTTTTCCCATCTGCTTTACCTGCAAGTTGTTTATTAGCCATACCCATAACTTTTCCCATATCAGCAAAAGAACTGGCTCCGGTTTCTGAAATAATTTTACTGATAATTGGTGTCAGTTCTTCTTCGCTTAATTGAGCCGGTAAAAACTTTTCAATCTCTTCAATTTCTTCTCTTTCCTTTGAGGCGAGTTCCGGCCTGTTTTGGGCTTCATAGATTTCCAAAGAGTCCTTTCTCTGTTTTACCAGTTTTTGAAGAAGCTTAATTTCATCGTCCTCCTTTAATTCTCCGCTAAAGCCTTCGGCCGTTTTCGCATTTAGAATTGCGGATTTTATAGCACGTACAGAGCGCAGTGCTACTTCGTTTTTTGAAAGCATAGCGGCTTTTAATTCTGCCGTCACTTTTTGTTCCAGTGTCATACTCGTATATTTTTGAAATGAATCGTTCTCCTAAGGAATGATACAGTCAATCATTTATCATCTATCCAGCTTCTGAAAAAGAAATCCTGCCTTTGAAATCCTATTTATTCTTTTCATTTTCCATTTCCACAAACCTCTTATGAAACTTTTGCGCAAAGGCTTTTAAATCGTTAGTTAGTTCTTCATTTTTAGTAGCCCTGAAAAAAGTATCTCCCATGGTTACCATAACCTGATAATAAAAGTCTGCCATTTCATCGACCATCATATCTTTTGTCCAGAGATCTATTCTCATGGCCGACTTATCAGTTGCATCCCAAAAAGCCAAAAACATCGCTTTTGATTTTTGAGGTTCCTCAGCAGTACTACCTGTCGCATTCCAACTAATCTGTTGGGGTATCTTATCAGCATCCAGCTGAACTTTGATATTTATATTTGATTCTGTCATAATTGGGTGCAAATTTAGTGCAATTACGTTCAGATTGCAAGAATTCTCTGAGCAATTAGCTTTTAGCTCTTAGCTTTTAGCTTTAAACCAACGGCTAATGACTAAGGGCCAACAGCGGTTCAGTTATTTCCAGGTTAGGTTTTAGCTTAAGGCCAATGGCTAACGGCTAATGGCTAACGGCTGACGGCTGACGGCTAATGGCTAACGGCTAATGGCTAATGGCTAACGGCTAACGGCTAACGGCTAATGGCTAACGGCTAATGGCTAACGGCTAACGGCTAATGGCTAACGGCTAATGGCTAACGGCTAATGGCTAACGGCTAACGGCTAACGGCTAACAGCATTTTTAGCTTCTAACCATTTTTTTCGCCTTCTATCAAAAAGTTTCGGTTTCAAAAAACTCTTTTAGTAATTTACCACATCATTTAATTATTTCAACATGAAAAAAATTCTTCCACTACTAACGCTTGTGTTTTCCTTCAACGCCGCTCTTTTGGCTCAAAGATCGCCTTCCATGGCATCGGGCGCACAGGTTGCTGCCAAACAGGAAAAAAGCTCGTCAGGTCCTGTTATTGCTCCGGAATCAGCCGTTGTTACTAAAGCTTCTGTAACTATAAAGGGACAGCAAATACCGTACACCGCAACAGCAGGAACACTCCCTGTGTTGAACGATGACCAAAAAGCTATCGCTACTTTATTTTATACTTTTTATGAAAGAAGTGATATCAAAGACAGAAGTACGCGCCCTCTGGTCATTTCATTTAATGGAGGTCCAGGTTCAGCCTCTGTTTGGATGGAAATAGGATACACCGGTCCACGCATTCTAAATATCGATGATGAAGGATATCCGGTTCAACCTTATGGAATGAGGGACAACCCGTATTCTATCATTGACGTGGCAGATATCGTTTTTGTCAACCCAGTAAATACAGCATTCAGCAGAATTTTAGAAAATGAAACACCGGGCAGTCGGTTTTTTGGAATCAATGCGGATATTAAATATCTGGCTGAATGGATTAATTTATTTGTAACAAGAAATAATCGTTGGGCCAGTCCAAAATATTTAATTGGAGAAAGCTATGGAACAGTACGTGTGTCCGGACTAGCTCACATGTTGCAGAGTAGTTATTGGATGTATTTGAATGGGGTTGTTTTAGTTAGTCCTACTGATTTGGGAATAGCCCGCAGCGGACCGGTTGCAGATGCGCTTACACTACCTTTTTATGCCGCAACTGCCTGGTATCACAAAATGCTTTCTCCGGATTTACAAAACAAACCGCTTACAGAAATGCTTCCTGAGGTGGAAAACTTTACAATTAATGAATTAATTCCTGCTCTTTCAAAAGGACATAGCCTGAGCGAAACAGAAAGAAAAAAAATCGCCGGTAAAATTGCCCGGTATTCCGGAATTTCCGAGAAAAATGTACTGCAGCAAAATCTGGTAATTCCGATTAATTTCTTTTGGAAAGACTTATTACGGGATAAAGGATTTACTGTGGGAAGACTGGATTCCCGCTATCGGGGTATTGACAAGCAGGATGCTGGAGAAAGACCTGATTATAATGCAGAACTCACATCCTGGCTTCATTCCTTCACTCCGGCTATCAATATGTATTTGAGAGAAGAATTGAACTTTAAAACGGATTTAAAATATAACATGTTTGGATCCGTACATCCATGGGATAACACATCTAATCGTAGCGGAGAAAACCTAAGGCAGGCAATGGCCCAAAATCCATATCTGCATGTGTTGGTACAGTCCGGGTACTATGATGGTGCATGTGATTATTTTAGCGCAAAATATAACCTCTGGCAAATGGATCCGGGTGGAAAATTGAAAGACAGAATGGATTGGAAAGGATTCGAAAGCGGGCACATGATGTATTTACGTAGACCTGATTTAGAAGAATCAAATGAGCAATTAAGAGAATTTTTCAAAAAATCAATCCCTAAAAAAGGAACTCCTGCTAGATTTTAAAGAATCCTAATTATTACCAAAACAGGAAGAGTAAGTTTTGGAAATTGGGAACAGTATTAGTAAGAAATAGTAAAAAAATTAAAACCGCCCTTTAAAACGGCGGTTTTTTTATGTGTGTCAGGCATGTATATAAGCTATAGGGTGCAAGTCCCGAACACGCTTTACAGTAGGGAGTGTTAGCCAATAGCAAGGGTGTCGC